>UNSK01000057.1:0-10000 GCA_900552525.1 Candidatus Gastranaerophilales bacterium
AAAACTATTGAAATGCAAGGGGATAAAAGGCCTTGAGCGTTACAAAAGTTAACTTAAAATTTGGAAGTGCATAAAAAATGCATAAGCTATTCCGAATATTGCTCCTGCAAATACCTGCATCGGGGTATGTCCTAATAGTTCTTTCAATTTTCCGCCAGCTTCCTGTAAATCTTGTTTATACAAATCCATTATAATCTTATTCAGACAGGCTGCCTGTTTTCCGGCCGCACGTCGTACACCTGCTGCGTCATACATTACAATAAAGGCATACCCAAGAGCAATTGCAAATTCAATTGAATCAAATCCGCGAATAAGCCCTACTGCTGTAGAAAGCCCCATTACTCCCGCAGAATGAGAGCTTGGCATTCCGCCTGTTGTAGTAAATAATCTTAAATCAAGATTTCTCTTCACAATCAAGTGTAAAAAACATTTTACTATTTGTGCTAAAACAATTCCTGAAAAAGCTACAAAAATTACTTCATAACCTGTCCCGTACATCTGATGTAAAATCATTTAATACTCCCAATTCTGTCCTTCAATTTGTCAAGTATCTCTTCAAACACTTTTGAATGATACTTTTCTATTATACCATAACATTCTTTAATCAAATAATTGAATTTATTTTCAGCTTCTTGAAGGCCGTAAAGTGAAACATATGTTAGCTTTCCGCTATTTTTATCTTTGCCTATAGTCTTTCCTAATTCTTCAAACGATGAAACTTCATCCATAATATCATCATATATCTGGAATGCCAGTCCGAATTTTTTAGCAAAATCATCAAATTTATTTATAGTTTCGTCGTCGGCACCAGCTGCGATTGCACCTATCCTTACCGCAAGCCTGAAAAGAACAGCAGTTTTATTGAGATGAATAAAATCGAGTGTTTCTACTTGAGACTTAATATATTTACCCCCTTCGGACTCTATATCAACCACCTGGCCGGCAATAAGTCCGTAAGCACCAGCGAACTTTGTATACTCGTGTAAAATTCTTACAATCTGAGTCATTGATAAATCTTTTGATTTTTCAATAATTAACTGGGGTGCAAAAGTTAAAAGCGCATCGCCTGCAAGAACAGCATTGGCCTCTCCGAACATTTTATGATTAGATGGTTTACCCCTTCTAAAATCATCGTTATCCATACAAGGCAAATCATCATGAATTAAGCTTTGCACATGGAGCATTTCTATCGCACATGCTGCCGGCATAACCTTTTTAATATCACAGCCTAAAATTCTAGCAGTTTCCAGACACATAACCGGACGCAAACGTTTTCCCGGAAGCATAAGTGTATATTTCATCGCCTTAAATATATCTTCCGGATAAGTAATTTGCAGATACTCATCTAAATGTTCATTAACCAAATCAATCAATTCTTTCATCGTCTATATCCTTATAAATATTCTGTTTCTGCGTATTTCGTGCGCTTTCTCTTTTTCTTGAACTTATTTTTACAGCCGTTTTATTATGCTGCTGCTTATGAGAAGCTTCCGTTTTAACACCTTGATACTTAACCTTCTCTTTATATTCTTTCGCCTCCTCAACAAATTCCAGATAACTCTTGTAACGGCTGTCAGGTATTTTATCAAGATGTTCTTTTACAGCACATCCTGTTTCCGTATTGTGAAGACAGTCTTGAAATTTGCATTCTCTTTTATATTTTGCGATTTCATCAAACAATAAATCAACTTCATTCGGCATTAGAAAATCAAACTTGAGATTGCTAAAACCCGGAGTATCAACAATTCTTGACTCTTCATCAATTGAGATAATTTCGCAATGTCTTGTTGTATGTGTGCCTCTCTGTGTCTTTTCGCTTACTTCTTTTGTTCGTAAATTCATGCCGGGACATACCGCATTTATCAAACTTGACTTGCCTACCCCTGATGAACCGCAGAGTACAGATGTTTTCCCCCTTAAAAGTTCTTTAAACTCGTCAATTCCGTATCCTTCAAGTGCCGACGTAAACAAAATATCGTACCCTAGAGGCTGATATATTGAAAACACTTTTTCTATTGTCTTATCATCTTCTGATAAATCATTTTTATTAAAGCACAATACTGCTTCCAGGTTATGATATTTTGCAAAAGAAATATATCTGTTTAGCTGTGTAAAATTAAGCTCCGGCTCTTTAACTGCTGATATTATAATGACTCTGTCGATGTTTGCAACAGTAGGTCTTGTTATATAATTAAACCTCGGGAGAATTTTTTCAATTGCACCGTTTTCAAATTCAACATAATCGCCGACAAAAATTTTTTGTTTCTGTTTCTTCAATACCTCACGAATTTTACACTCGTAAGACCCGCTATCTGAATGCACATAATAGAAATCAGAATGAACTTTGAAAATTTGACCTTTCTGCATAAAATAATATTATCACAATTTTGAAAAAAATATTAAAATCGTGTATAATAAGATTATAGATATTTTAAGGAGAAGGTTCATGCCGGTTATAGAAGGTTTACTAACAGTCACAAATGAAAAATTTTGTATTATAGTTTCACGTTTTAATGAGTTTATAAGTTCAAAACTTCTGTCTGGAGCTCTGGATGAACTTAAACGCCATGGTGTTAAAGAAGAAAATATCGATGTTGTCTGGTGTCCGGGGGCATTTGAAATTCCAGTTATTGCTAAAAAGTGTGCAAGGGGGGGGAAATATAATGCTGTTATTGCTCTCGGGGCAGTAATAAAAGGTTCAACATCACATTATGACTATGTTTGTGCAGAAGTATCAAAGGGCATTGCATCTGTAAGCTTAGAAACAGAAATTCCGGTAATATTTGGAGTTCTCACTACTGATAATATTGAACAGGCAATTGAAAGAGCCGGCACAAAAGCAGGAAACAAAGGCTCTGATGCGGCAAAATCTGCTATCGAAATGGCAAATTTAATAAGTAAATTAGGGTAGTAATTTACCCCGAAGGAGTGTGTGTTATGAGTGAAATGATTACTGAGTACAGAAACGAGAATACGAAAGATATTGATTTACTCTCAACAATTGATATTGTGAGAAAAATCAATGAGGAAGACAAACTTGTCGCACTCGCTATTGAGGATGAAACCCCAAATATCGCTAAGGCTATTGATATGATAGCAAAGCAATTCTTAATGGGCGGCAAACTATACTACTTCGGTGCAGGAACTTCCGGCAGAATAGGTATCCTTGATGCATCGGAATGTCCTCCTACATTTGGCGTTCCGGCTGATATGGTAACTGGTATTATTGCAGGCGGCGACAAGGCAATAAGAACCGCAGTAGAAGGAGCTGAAGATAATTTTGAACTCGGGGAAGAAGATGCAAAAATTTTGACAGATCAAGATGTTTGCGTGGTCATTTCCGCAAGCGGCAACCCGAAATATTTACTGGGGGTTCTGGCTCAGGCAGACAGGGTTAATTGCAGGACAATTGCTTTAACCTGCAACCATAAAGCTCTTATATTAGAAGAGGCAGGCTTAGGTATTTGCGTTGAAGTAGGGCCTGAAGTTATTGCAGGTTCAAGCAGAATGAAAGCAGGTTCTGTTCAAAAAATGGTTTTAAATATGCTTTCTACCGGAGCTATGATTAAAATCGGCAAAACCTATGAAAACTTTATGATTGATTTAATGCCGACAAATGAAAAGTTAAAAGACAGAGCTATAAGAATTGTATCAGAAATTGCAGGAGTCAATAATTCTACAGCGCTGCAAAAGCTTCTGGAATGCGGATGGAGTGTAAAGACTGCAATCATTATGCTAAAATGTAATATGGATAAAGCTCAGGCAGAAGAAGCGCTGAGAAAAAATTGCGGAGTATTAAGAAGAACTCTTAATAGTTTTTCTAAACTCTAATTAAAATACTCTACAATTGATTTAGACATTATATCAGAGTAACTGTTCATTATATCAGGATTACTCATTCTTTCTCTGCCTTTTGGAGAAACCATAAATGCAATTTCCCAGAGCACCGCAGGGATTTTTTGCACCTTTTCTGCTTCTCTAATTACAGCATAGTTAGCCTGCTTTGACTGTGCGTAATCCTGTTTGCCCTTATTAATAAATGCATCTTTTTTACTGATTTTTTCATGTTCAGGTATCCAGTCATCAAATTTCTTTTCCATCATATCTGCAAGCTCACAGCTTTTTTTATTGATAGACAGCTTGTTAGTTGAGGCATAAATTTGAGTTCTGTCAGAAGTAGGCTTGTCGTGCGAATTTACGTGGATAGAAATAAACATATCAGCTTTGTTATTATTCTTAGCCAGTTCTTTTGTAATAAGGTTAACGTGTCCCTGCAAGAATATAACTTTTGCACCCTGCGCACATAATCTGTCTTTCAATCGCATCGCGTTATCATAGTTTATCAACCATTCATCATCTATTCCACCCGGGCTCAATGCGCCAGGGTCAGTTCCTGCTTGAGAATAGCCATGTCCTGCATTAATAATAATTGTTTTGCCGGAAAGTTTTCCCGAGTTTTTCGGTTCAAATACTTTTCTTGTCGCAACAACCTGACCATTAACCCTGCTTTTTTGTTTCAGCAGAGGTCTGGTAGCAAGTTTAGCATCACTGCTCATATCTACTATTTCTGTTTTGGTATTGGTTGCTTTATCAACAACTACTTTCTTTTTATCAGCTGATACAGCGTAGTCAGAGTTATTATACACAACTATAATTTTTTGTTCCGGCTTAATAGCGTCACTAGTAAGTCCGTTTATTTTCATCAAATCCTTTACGCTTACGCCTACTCCTTGTGAAATTTTTGTAAGAGTATCTTTAGGTTTTACTTCGTATACAAAACCAGGGATTTCTATCATTTGACCGGCTTGAATTTTATCAACATCTTCTATGTTATTCAAATCTTTTAAGATTTCTACTGTCAGCCCGAATTTTTTAGCAATCTGGAATAAATTATCGCCCTGCAGAACTTTATATCCTAGTTTTTGAATTTTTATTATCTGTCCTTCTTTAATCTTATTTTTATCTTCAATCCCATTGTCAGCGCAAATTATATCTTCTGTCGTAGCGTAAGTTCTTGCTAAATTCCATACGCTGTCGCCTTTTTTAACTTCATAATCCTGAGTAACAATCTGGAATTCACCCTCCTGTCTTACAGTTGCTGTTTCAAGCATTTTTTGAAAAGTAGTTTTATTTTCTTCTTCAACTACCGTATCTTCTTTAGATTTTTTTCTGCTAAACAGACTGACAAAGAAATTACCAATTGCCTTGAAGAAACCCTTGACACCATCCCATAGCTTACCCCAGAATCCTTTCTCCTCAGTTTTAGGTTCTTCGGTCTTTTCCACTTCCTGCTTAACTTCCGGTGCTGGTTCAGAAATTTCTTCAACAGCCTGAATGTTCTTAATATATGGAACATTCATCTGCTCGCCAATTTTTATTGTTTCAGGGTTACGGTTAATTCTTTTAAACTCGGAATAGAAATCACTCCAAGAAATAATGGTAGTATCACCTAAAGCCTTATAAGCTTCCTGAGCTACTGCCATAACGCCTTTACCTTTAAATCTGCTATCAACATTAATCTTATAAGCCGCGGAGCTTACAGGTTCTGAAGAGATTTTGCCGGTGGAAAACTGCTCATAAATTTTATCCAGTTCCATTGTATCAATATTGCTGGCATTATAACATTTCTGCGCTTTATTATATAAGTTTTTAACTTCTTTTTCTGCTTCTTTGCGCTCGCTTCCCTTCAAATCTCTAACAGCAAGAATAGCTCTGCTTAAACTTCTGCGGTACAAACCGGCATCTTCAACTTGTTCAGCCCCCTTTTTACCTGAATATACATACGCTAAATTTGCAACAACTTTTGAATAGTCCTTATTTTTGAGAGCATCCATAAGAACTTTGTTTCCGCTTATTTTACTCAGCCCTTTGTTATAATTCAAATCAATAAGAGCTTCTTTTATTGAATTAGGAAGCGCATCATAAGTACCTTTTCCAATCCTGCGATTTAAAAGATTTTCAACCTCTCCGGCATAAGATTCAATATTCGCAGCAAGTTTTTTATAAGCAGCCTCCTGCGTTGTAAGTTTATCAGAGAGTTCTCCAAATCCGTTTGTCCATGTTCCGAATTTATCTTTATAAGGTGTTGTAATAGCTTCGTAATAATAGTAGCTGTCACCTTCATAGTATTTCATTAAATCAATCAGATGTGTTTGAGATTTTGCAATTGCAGTATTATCATCTTTTAAAAGAGAAGGTTTGTAGCTTGCTATACCTGTTTTTTCAACTAAATTATGCACAATAGCCTTTGTATCATCGCTCCATAATTGTTTAGAAACAAAGTTATCAGCCGGTGCCGACATAGCATAGTCAAAAGTCTGCACATCGTGTTCTGGAGCAGAAGCTGTAACAGATGTCGAATTATGTACTTCTTGAATTTTGTCTACATTAAATCTCATTAAAAATATCCCTTAGTTAAATAAAGTAAAAACATAATAAAAACTTGCTTCATTTTTACAAATATTTACATATTTTATAGTATAATTGTTTATATATAGGAGGGGTAATATATGAAATTAACTGTACTTGGTCCGGGATGCTGGGGGTTAACATTAGCCTGGCTTATGAATGATAACTTTGAAGATATTGTCATCTGGGGAAGAGAGTGCGATTTGAATGATGACCTTGTTATAAATAAACATTGTTCAAAACCTCTTGAAGTACAGCTTGATAAAAAAGTACAAATAACCTCCGACTTAAAAAAAGCAATCGAAGGTGCAGATATAATTTTGTCAGTAGTGGCAACAGGCGGAGTGCGTCCGGTTTGTGAACAGTTAAAGGCTGCCGGTATTAAACCGGAAACACCTCTGGTTAACGCTTCGAAAGGTTTAGAATTAAATACTCTAATGCGTATGTCAGAAGTTATCAAAGATGTGCTTCCTGAGCAGAAAGTTGTAATATTATCCGGTCCAACGCTTGCAAAAGAAGTTCTTATGGGGAAACCAACTGCAGCCTCTGTTGCCTGTGAAGATATTGAAACTGCAGAATTTGTACAGAAAGCCTGCAATGTTCCTAACAGATTTAGGCTGTACACAAACACTGATGTTATAGGTGTAGAACTCGGCGGAAGCTTAAAGAACGTCATTGCAATTGCCTCTGGTTTTGCACATACGATGGACTTAGGCGACAACTGCATGGGCTCTCTTCTTACAAGAGGTATGGCAGAAATTGTAAGACTATCTGTTAAACTCGGAGCAAATCCTTCTACATTATATGGTTTGTCAGGCATGGGCGATCTTATCGCAACCTGCTCAAGCCCGATGTCAAGAAATTATACTGTTGGAGCAATGCTGGGAAAAGGTAAAAAAATTAATGATATACTTAACGAACTCGGCTCTGTTGCAGAAGGTGTGAAAACATCTAAAGCAGTTTGCGACCTTGCCGAAAAATTAGGCATAGAAGTACCTGTATCAAGCGCAATTTATGAGGCCGTTTACACTGACATTACACCTCAAGAAGTTCTGTCAAAACTTATGAACAGAAAGCTAAAGAAAGAAGAAAGTTATGATTAAATATGCAGTTAAATACATAAAAAATACTTTCGTTCCGCTTAAATGCCCTGATAACGTAAACTTGGATGACGGCGTGCTCATACTAGCGAGAACTGAAAAGGGAGAAGAAGCCCTGAAGGCTTTTCTGGTAAATAAAGATGTAGCTAAACATTTTGAAGCTTCCAATAAAACTCCTGCGCCATTTGAATTTATTAGAATAATGACCCAGGAAGACATGATGGTTCTTGAGGAATTAAAGAAGGAAGAAGTAACCTCTTTTTTCAAATGTAAAGATTTAGTAAAAAAACATAACTTGAACATGAACCTCGTCCAATGCAGAATAACCTTTGATAAAAGAAAAATTTCTTTTTACTATACAGCGCCAGAACGTGTAGATTTCCGCGAACTGCTGAAAGATTTAACTCAGGTATTTAAAAGAATGAGAATAGATCTTCGCCATATAGGCGTAAGAGATGAGTCCTCTATTATGGATGGTACCGGCATTTGCGGTAAGCCATTCTGCTGCTCTTCATATCTGAGAAAGTTTGAATCAATAAACGTTAAACTTGCAAAAGATCAGGGAATGCCGATTGCGCCTTCTAAAATTTCAGGCACCTGCGGCAGACTGCTCTGCTGCCTGACATATGAATATTCAAATTACATAGAAGCAGCAAAAGGAATGCCGCCAGTAGGTTCAACCGTTATGACACCGTCTGGTCTAGGCAAAATCTGCTTTATACAGTTCTTAAATAATTCCGTTGCAGTTAAATTCGAAGATGGCAAAATAAAAGAATACTGCAAAAACGACATTGAAATGGTTGATGCAGATGTCAATGTTGATATCGAAATTTCAAGAATTAACAACTACTCAACTGATGAAAAAGTTGATGCTAAACAGCTTAAACAGCTAGAAGACGACAGAAACAGCTCTACTGGTAATGTGTAAAAGGAGAAATAATATGCTAGAAAGAATTGAAAAACTGCAAGTAATTTCACTTGGATTGCTTATTGCACTAGGTTTAATCATATCTACACAAATGGTATCATCATCATTATCAAAAAATGTCATCTCCGTTACAGGCTCTGCATACGAGATTGTTAAATCAGACTCCGGCACTCTAAACTTTGATATTGTTGTAAAACGCCCTAATAAACAAGATGCATATACAGCCGTTCAATCTCAGATTAAAATAGTAGAAAAATACCTGCAAGCCAAAAACATAACTAATGTAGAAAAGAAAACTGTAAACGGTTACTTCACCTACAAAAGAGATTTTAATGGTGCATATACAAATACACCGGAAGCATATAACCTCTCTCAACCTATGTCAATAAGCTCAAACAATGTTGAACTTATAAAAGAAATTTCTAACGATATAACCAGTCTGATTAATCAGGGAGTTGATATTAATGTATACGCGCCGTCCTACGATTACTCAAAATTACCGGAACTAAAAGTATCATTGCTTGAAAAAGCATCCAATGATGCAAAAAACAGAGCAGCTTCAATGCTTAAAGCAACACATAACAGTGTCGGTAAAATCCAATCTGTAAGAATGGGAGTTTA
Organism: Candidatus Gastranaerophilales bacterium; assembly: GCA_900552525.1. Lineage (GTDB taxonomy): Bacteria > Cyanobacteriota > Vampirovibrionia > Gastranaerophilales > Gastranaerophilaceae > CAG-196. Next base: position 9,058 of record UNSK01000057.1, read on the forward strand.
CCAGATTACACCGGTAAATTCAACTGATGTTTCTGACATGGGTATCAATGACACATCCTCTATTGACAAAAAAGTAACTGCTGTTGCTAATGTATCATTTAAAATAAAATAAATATATATGTAGTATTGCATTACAATATAAAAAGTGTTAAAATATAAATATCACAAATAGAAGAGGATAATATATGGATATTAGTTCAGTAGGCGGAAGTGCAATGACCCCTGAGGTCCAGGCTCAATATGCCGTAAAATGTATGCAAATGTCACAACAAACAAGTTACATAGCAGGGGACTTAATTCAAGATACAGCTGAAATATCAGCAGAAGCTCTTGCAAAATGTACAGAAGAACTTAATGCAAGTCTTGAAAGATTATTATAAAATAAATTTTAAAATTAAAAAAGCAGTCTGTTCAAACAGACTGCTTTTTTATTGCCCGACCGGGTAATCAACATATTGCCCGTTACGGTAATGGATTTGCAGTCGTGATTTAGGTTTAATAATTGTATTAAATCTTTTTCATACTTCCAGCTATTCTTAATTCCAAGAGCCGATTAGGCTCTTTTTTTTTGATGTTTATAAAATAGCCAGAAAGTTGCAGGCCTTTCTGGGAATTAAAATAATTCCCACATGGGTAATAATAAAAACGTAGCAAAGGAAGGAGAAAAAATATGAATAAATTCTTAAAAGTTACATCTTACATCCTTGTTCTTATCGGAGCCTTAAACTGGGGGCTGGTAGGTCTTTTTGATTTTAACCTCGTATCATTCTTATTTGGTGATATGACGCTTCTATCACGTGTTATTTATAGCTTAGTCGGTATAAGTGCGATTGTAGCAGCAATTACCGGACATATGTATGAAAAAAGATACTGCGTTGAAGAATGAATAGTAGAAAGAGTGGATTAAATCCACTCTTTTTTACTTCTTGTACGCGTTTTTAGC
>UNSK01000058.1 GCA_900552525.1 Candidatus Gastranaerophilales bacterium
GTTGCTTAAAACTAATCTAAAAGTCGCTAAGTTCTTTATTGAAAGCATTTTATGCTTGTTAGCCTGTTTTTCAGAAATTGCAAAAATTCTGCAAATTCTTTGAATTTCTTCTATATCAGCTCTAGTTTCCAGTTTGTAAACATTATTTATAGGGTCTGCAATAACTGACATTGTAGCATTTAATTCTTGTTCGTTCATTATCAATTCCTTATCAATATGTTTATGTATATATAAAGTATTTCATTTTTTGAAAATTGCGTTTTTTAGGTAATATGTTAAGAAATATTACAGAATTAAATATATAAATAAGACTGAAAGTCAGGTTATTATTGCTAAATATTATTTTTTATTGTATGGTAATTTTGTGGTAAAAAATGCATTAGATTTTGGTGTTATATTGGAGAAATGCGGAGTAGGAAAAGAAACTTCGCAAGTTGTAATCAAGAAACTATCAGAGCTTGACACTGATTTGTCCGCTTCTGAGATTATTGAATTGTATGAGTATATACTTGGCTGTGTTAAAGATTCAGAAGTTCTGAGCGGAGTTATAAAGCTTGCTGATGCTTACCGTGATAAAAAGATTTTGTCAAAACTGCTTGATATTTTACTTCTAAAAACAGTAGATAATACTGATGCTGATAACCTGATAAATACACGTGTTCTTTGTGCAAAGGCAATTGCAAACTATAAGGATACTTCAACAGTTGGTGCTTTATTGTATTGTTTAAATAATAAGGGAGAGAATTATAAAATTAGGCTCGCCTGTGCGGATGCTCTCGGCAGGATTGGTGATAAGTATGCTGTAGAGTCATTAATTGATGTTGTAAAAGACGAGGAAGAAAAATCCGTTTATGTAAAAGAATCTGCTACTTTTGCTCTCGGGCTGTTAGGAGATGTTAGCGCAATTGACCCGCTTGTTTCAATTATGGAAGCAAAGCAAGGACTTTTAGGAAAATTTTCTTTTCTAAAAGAACGTATTGTGGAAGCGCTTGGAAAATTAAACATAAATAATTCTAAGGTCTTAAAAGTGCTAAAAAATGCATTATATGATTCATCTCCTATGGTAAGGATTAATGCTATTGAGGCTCTGATGAACAGTGATTATGAAGAGGCCCCAGAGTTAATAAGAACGGCTTTAAAAGACGAAGATGATGAAGTTAAGCGCAATGCACTCATAGCTTTATATAACATTATAGGTCGAGATATTCTAGATGAAGTTATTTCACTGCCAGGATATAATGAATTTCTAAAAACAGAGGCCAGAAATATTATTGAAGAATATGAAGAGGTGGATGAATGAAAAAGGCTGTGATTCTACTCTCAGGAGGCCTTGATTCTCTTGTTGCACTAGGCTTTCCTCAAAGTGAATATCGTATAGAGCTTGCATTAACTTTTGACTACGGACAAAAATCTGTACAAAATGAAATCGATGCCTCTCAAAAAATATGTAAATATTATAATGTGGAGCATAAAGTTATAAAGCTTGAATGGCTTAAAGAGATTACTAAAACAGCTCTGGTTTCTGCTGAAGAGATACCTGTTGCAAATTTGGGAACGAAAGAAAGTGCGGCTGCTGTTTGGATACCAAATAGAAACGGATTATTCTTGAATATAGCTGCATCTTTTGCTGATTCCTTTGGGTTTGATTATATATTATACGGAGCTAATAAAGATGAAGGAACCACTTTCCCAGACAATACAGAAGAATTTAGAAGAGAAATTTCAAAAGTTTTTAAAACTTCGACTTTAAAAAAGCCTTGTGTGCTGGCGCCCTTGATTAATTATACCAAGAATGATATAGTTAGAATTGCTATAGAAAATGCAATGCCGCTTGAACTTGTTCGGAGTTGTTATGGCGGTGGGGAGAAACATTGCGGTATGTGTGAATCCTGCAGGCATTTGAAACAGGCTTTGATTGCAAATCACGGGGAAAAATATATAGAGATATTATTTGGTAATTATGAAAACTAAATTAATAGAAGAAGAGATAAAATACATAGGTTCACAGCTTGCACCTCACTGGATATATAAAAATTTTGGTATTCAAGGCGATGCAATAGTTGCTTTTAAAGGTGAATGCGAAGTAAAGCTTACTGAGATGGTTGATATTGAGGATGTTATAAATAACGAACCCATTTATAGTAAGTATATGCTTAGTTTTATAACAGAGCAATTTGGGGTTAATCTGGTAGAAGGTGTGTTTAGACAAAGATTGCTAATTTGTATTATTAAGGAATTGTTAGAAGAAAATGGTATTTTTGTTGTGCGCAGCGGAGATGATTTAATGATTAATGGACGAAAATTATCTGTTTCAATTGCAACAAAATCCATAACATCGGTTTTAATTCACACCGGTTTAAATATCGTTTCAGAGGGTGCACCTGTTAAAGCATCAGGGCTTACAAGCGAGCTGGGTATACAAAATATTGATGCTTTTGCTCAGGAAGTTATGAAAAGATATTCTGAAGAAATAGATGATATAAAAATGGCAAGTACAAAAGTTCGTGGAGTATAAAATGGGAAACCAATTTGGCTACAAAAAATATATGAAAAAAGAGGCACAAAAAGATCATTCTTTGGTAAAAATCTTTCTGATTTCATTTTTTGGAATGCTTTTAGTATTTACTTTTGTGATAAAATCTTTTTCACCTTCTGTAGATACATCAATTGGTGATTATCAGCAAGAAGCAGAAGTTGATACGCAGGAAGAACCTAAGAAAATTGTAGATGATAGATTATCTATGATACAAAGTGAAGATCAAGGGCGAAGTTTTTCAGAATTAATGGCAAAACCGGATGACACCGCAGAAGTAAAAGAAACTGTGCAGGTTAATACAGTAACTCCTGAACCGGTGCAGACAGTAAATGAAACTACTGTGACTCCGCCAACACCTCAAGCTGAACCTGTTTATAAGGTTTTCGTCGGTACTTACACTTCAGCTGAACAGGCAAAAGTAGCGAAAGATATAATTCAAGAATCTGGAAACGGATTAAACCCTATAGTTAAATGTATTGGTTCTAACAACTACACTTTGCAGGTAGGTATATTCAAAAATAAACAAAGTGCAGAATCTTTACTTTATACTGTACAACAAAACCATCTCCCAGGAAGGATTGTACAAGATTATTAAGGTTTGAAAATAAATCTTTACATCGCGAAATATTTTGATTATTTTTTGAGATTTTGTGATACATTATAATTATGGAAATCCGTTATGGGGAATTAAGTTAGACTATCATAGGTTAGTATAGGAGATATTTGATGCCTAATTATTTGACGAAGGAAGAGATAAGACAGTGGAGAAGTTCTCTGGAAAAAATTACTTTGGAAGAATTTGCAGCCAGATTAGGAAAGGAAGTTGAAGAAAGTAAACCTACTAATGATGTTGTAGATATTGTAATGTCAAGAGGCACTTCTTCAAATACAAATACAAGTGTAAATGATGGTTTTTCAAAAATAGCAGAGCGCGCTTTTGAAAGAGAACGCCAGATTTCTCATACGCCTTTTTCTATTAATAGAAAAGAACTTTTGTCAAAGTCAAAAAATCAAGCAGGTCCTAAAAAGAGTGCTAAAGAAGATTTGGTAGTTGAAAAAACTGAACCTGTGTTAAAAGAAAAATCAAATTCTGTTCTTGAAAAAGTAGAAGAATTCTCTGCAAAGAAAGATGTCCAAATTACATTGAAAAGAGCCCTTACTGACAGAGAACAACTGGTATTTGATTATCTGCTTAATAATGTTGGTAAAACTGTTTTTGCTAAAGATCTGGCTAAACTTCTAGACTTACCAAGAGATTATGTTTATAAATATATTAAAAATCTGAGAGCTAAAATTGAAGGTGATAAGCTCAAAAATGTGCCGTCTGGCGGATTTGTTTTAACTGAGTAATAGATGAAAGTAGTAAATTTACTTGAATTTCTAAATAAAGCAAAAGATTTGTACACTTTGAATTATGCAATGTGTGATAATGAGCTTGTCAACTTTCTTGACTTGATGGTAGAGGATGAACAATTTACCCAGAAAATTGATTTAGGAATAATGTTTGTTAATCAAAAATCATTGGATCAATTCGTAATAGTAGACGGCCTAAATCGTATTTTGTCACTTTCATTACTTCTTCATGCAGTATGTGAATGTTATAAAAAGACAACAGCTCAGAATGATAAAGCAATAAAAACAATTAGAAAAAAGTACTTACTTGGTAAAAACACCTCTAAATTACGACTAAACGAAAAAGATGCCATTATTTATAATAAAATAATTAATGGAGAAAGGCTTTCCGGTCATGAGAAAAAGTCGCCAATGTTTATCTTATTGCATAATTTTTGGTCACAAATAAAGGAAGAAAATCTTCAAGCTGCAAGTATTTTTTCTATGTTAAAGAAAATATTTGTTACAGTCGTGGAAACTGAAGGTGTTTCAAAAAGAAATATATATTATAAATTAAATAACAATAGAAATCTTGATCAAATTGCTTTAATAGAAGATTACCTGAAAGAAAATGGCGTAGAAAAAGATTGGTACGCAATTAGAGATAAATATTTTCCAGAGAAAAGGGATATAACTCTATTTTTAAAAGATTTTTTTGTGACGAAATTTAATTATAAAAAATTGATCCAGAAAGGCTTTATGAGAGCTTTGTTAACTATTTTGAAACTATGATGCAATATATGCCGGAAGATGTGATAATGAAGCGAATGAAGCATACAGCTGCGTTATACTGCAATATATTACATGTCAATTTCCATAATGAAGAAATAAAGAAAGCTTTTATTAAAATAAAAAAAGCTGCCGGTGAAGATACTTATGCTTATATTTTAGAAGTGTATGAAGATTTTGCAGATAATAATATATCAGAGAACACATTTATTGAAATTTTAAATACAATTGCAGATTACCTTAAAAATCGTAAAGATAAAGAAAATAACATTGCTTTTAATGAATTAATCCAATATTTAAATGCATTTATAACCTGTAAATAACAATATTGGAAAATATATTAATAATATTTTTTATGCTCGTTTTATACTATAAATAGGAATTAAGATAGTTAAAATTTTATAGTATGGAGGATTTATTTATGGGTACAAACCATTTAAATAGATTGGTGGGTTGCTATGAGCAAATATTTAATGAGTTATATATGGCAGATACAATTGTAAATATAACCAGAAATTCTTGCTTGGACAGAGAGTTTAGCGGACAGTATTACGGAATTCCTGCAGAGTCTTCTGCACAATTAAGTGCCGAAAGAAATAACTATATAAATATGTTAACCATATTATCAGAAAAAATTTCTAATATAATGGAACTTAATATTGCAATGGAAAATGAAATTTTATTACAGGAGAACTCCAACAATGGCTGCTGATAGATAACAGCTTAACGTGCCGCATATAAGTGCTCTTAAGCCAAGCCTTGCAAGATTTTTTTTCTGGTTTGGTGCTAATTCACCTATACCACCGATTTGAATTGCAATCGAACCAAAATTTCCAAAACTGCACAGTGCAAAGCTTGCCAGCATAAAGCTTTTAGGAGCAATTGATGTTGCTATGTGTGACAGATTTACATATGCAACCATTTCATTAAGAACAAGCTTGGTTCCCATAAGAGCTCCTACAACAGAGGCATCTTTGAGAGGCACTCCAATAATAATAGCAAATATTGCAAATAATTTTCCAAGAATCAGTTTTAATGACAAATGGCTCAAGAACGTTAAGTGTGAGCAGCCCGGGCAGAATTTGTATAAGAACATTCCACTAAGACCTAAAACCCAATCAATGAAAGCAACAAGTGCAACTAATGCGAGAATCATCGCAGTAACATTTATGGCAACTTTCATACCTTCGGAAGCTCCATTTGAGATTGCCTCAAACACATTTGCAAAAGTTCTTCTTTTCGAAATTCGGATATTATCGCGTGTTTCAGGCTCTCCTATTTCAGGATACATAATTTTAGCAAGAATCATAGCGCCAGGAGCAGCCATTATTGAGGATGCTAATATATAATGTGCCGGAATTCCCATACCAATGTATATAGGCATTATTGCACCTGAAATACAGGCCATGCTGCCTGCCATTGAGGCTAGAAGTTCCGAACGCGTCAGCTTTTCCAGATAAGGTTTAATCATAATCTGTGCAAGTATTTGCCCGACAAATGAGCTTGCAACGTTTGAAAGAGCTTCTGCACCGGATACATGCATAAGTTTATTCATTGCTTTTCCAAGTGCTGCAACAACACGCTGCATAATACCATAGTAATAAAGTATGTTTACCAGCACCATCATGAAAATATTGGTACAGATTAATTGAACAGCAAATATACTGCTGCTTTTTCCAAAAAGTTCTGTTAGTTTTGCATTTTCCAACAGCGGACCAAACACGAAAAGACCGCCTTCTGTAGCAAAATCCAGAATCTTCTGGATAAACATACCTATCATCAGGAATATTTTTTCACCTATAGGAACCTTAAATATAAATACAGCAAGCAGAATTTGTAATATAAATCCAGTTACAACTGTTTTGTAATTTATAGCCTTTCGGTTATTTGACATACCAAATACTATTAAAAATATTCCTATAAGCCCAACAAATCTTTCCATCAATACTCCTAATAATTATGTGAATATTTTTATTATATCAAAAAAGAAGCTGTCTGGATTAGACAGCTTCAATATAATTTACAATCTCTTCCTCTGTATTCATTTCCGTTGTACATACCAGTACTCTTGTGGCATCAATCTTAATCCCGCCAAGAATGTTAGAAGCTTTTAGTTTTTCCAAAAATTTATCAGAGTCTTCAACTTCAATTACAAATTCATTAAAAAAGTTTTCATTTAAAGTTTTAATTCCTTTGCCTCTCAGCATTTTAGAAAGAGCATGCGCTAGATTCGCAGAAATTACTCCTGTTTCTCTGAAGCCTTTTTCGCCTAAAAGGCTCAAGTATAGAGTTGCAGAAAGAGCAATTAAAGACTGGTTTGAACAAATATTGCTGGTTGCCTTTTCTCTTTTAATATGCTGTTCTCTTGTCTGGATTGTAAGTGTAAAAGCCTGCTCTCCATCAGCATCAACTGTTCTGCCAACGAGTCTGCCGGGCATTTGCCGCATAAAACATTCTTTACACGCCATATATCCAGCATGAGGACCGCCAAAGCTCATACCAATACCAAGCGGTTGAATATCCCCAACCACAATATCTGCTTCAGTTGGCGGAGCAATTATTGACAGGGCTGAAATATTAGCGCATACAATTAAAGTTGTGCCAACTTTATTGATTTCTGTAATTTCTCCATAGTAATCTGGGTATTGAACCAGAACGCAGCAATATTCACTAACATCGTCAGGAATTTCATCAAACCATTCGAGTTCAATATTTTGTGCCCAGCAATATGTTTTTACAACTTCTTTGTACTGCGGGTTAAGTCTATTAGAAATAAGCGCTTTGTTCTTTTTCCCTCTGGCGATTCTGTGAGCCATAAGAACAGCTTCTGCACAAGCAGAACCGCCGTCATACAAAGAAGCATTTGCAATATCCATACCGGTTATTTTTGAAATCATTGTCTGGTATTCATAAATTATTTGTAATGTTCCTTGAGAAATCTCTGGCTGATAAGGCGTATATGCTGTTAAAAATTCAAATCTTTGAGCAATATAACTAATACAAGCTGGTATAAATTTGTTATAAATTCCTCCGCCTGTAAATATTGAATATTCTGTTTTATTTTTTCTTGCAAGAGCTTTCACCTTTCGTTGTGCTTCCATTTCGCTCAAAGGATTGCCCATCGCAAAATCTTTAAATTTAACAGGTATTTGTTTAAATAAATCTTCGATTGATGCACATGAAATTTCACGAAGCATTTCTTCTCTGATTTCATCTGTATGCGCTAAAAAGTTTTTCATTATTCTATTTCTTCTTTATAATCTGAGTAATCTAACAAATCTGCAAATTCTACCTGATCTGCAGAAGATTCAATCTTAACAAACCACTTGTCTTCAAAAGTTTCATCGTTAAGTAGCTCTGGACTATTAACGATTTGTTCATTAATTTCTACAACTTTACCAGATATTGGCATATAGATTTCAGATGCAGCTTTTACAGATTCAATTGTTGCAAATGCTTCATTTTTAGCAAATTCACTTCCAACTTCAGGAAGTTCTACAAAAACTATATCGCCGAGTTGTTCGATAGCATAATCAGTAATACCTATTTCGTACTTTCCGTCCTGCTCAAGTACGTATTCATGGGTTTTTGTACATAACATACTTTCGTTCATTGATTTTCTCCTATAAGCTATTATATTATCCTTTATTATTCTTTTTCACAAAAGGTCTTTTTACTATTTCTGCATTGTGTAATTTATCTCTTATCATTATTTGAATTGTAGAGCCTACAGTCAAATTGTCAAGATTTTTTATATAAGCAAGAGCAATATTGTCACCTCTGACAGGTGAAATCCCGCCGCTTGTAATCTCACCAATTTTTTCATTATTATAATATACTTCATAACCGTGTCTGGCAATATTTTTATCGAGCATTTTGAGGCCGATAAGTTTTTTATTTATGCCATCCTTAAGCTGGTTCATTATAACTTTTTTTCCGTTGTAGTCAGCTGTTTTATCTTTTGCAACAGACCATGCCAATCCGGCTTCTATCGGTGTTGTATCTTCGCTCAAATCATTACCATATAAGTGCAATGCAGCTTCTAATCTTAAAGTATCGCGAGCGCCAAGACCAATTGGCTTTATTCCGTATTCTTTGCCTGCTTCTAGCAGTTTATCCCAGAGGTATTCTGAGAATTCGTTTTTAACAAGAATTTCAACTCCGTCTTCACCAGTATATCCTGTTCTTGATATCCATAAATTAATATTAAAGATTTCCCCGCGTTTAATTGCAAAAAATGAAGGCAGTTCATCAACTCCAAGACTTTTTATTAATTCACAGGCTTTCGGGCCTTGAACAGCCAGCAGTGAGTAATTATGTGACTCATTAATGATTTCAACATTAAACCCTGTTTTATTTCTTACCATCCAGTTCAAGTCTTCATCAATTCTGGATGCATTTGCAATAATAAGATATTTGTTAGTTTCAAGTTTATATATTATCAAATCATCAATTATACCGCCCTGCTTATTTGTAAGCTGGCAATATGCAGCTTTCAGGTCAACAAGTTTTGTAATATCCTGAGGGACTAATTTGTTTAAATATGGTAAAGCATCTTCACCATAAACAATCATTTCTCCCATGTGTGAAACATCAAACAGGCCGACATTTTCTCTCACAGTCTTATGTTCTTCTATGATTGAAGAATACTGGACAGGCATATGCCAGCCTGCAAAATCTACCATTCTTGCTCCCAGAGCTACATGCTTATCATGCAAAAAAGTTTGTTTTGTCATTAATTTTTACCCCTATTTAATTGTCTTTATAAATATGGGTTATGTCAAGAAATATTTTAGCTTAGAGATTGAATTTTTTTGTATAAATCAATAACTTCTTTTGACATGTTTTTCGGCACAACAATTTTAATTTTTGCATTTAAATCGCCGTATCCAGAGGTTTTTGGCAAGCCCATCTGCTTCAATCTTAAGGATTGTCCGCTTGAAACTCCTGCTGGAATTTTGATATTAATTTTGCCATGTAACGTTTCAATTTCTTTTGAACAGCCTAATACAGCTTCTGGAGGCGTTATATCAACTTCTTTAATCAAATTATCTCCATCAAATTCATATTCGCTGTCTTTAAAATGCACTACAAGGTATAAGTCGCCTTTATTACCGTATGCGTCAGTTTTTCCTTCTCCTTTAAGACGAACTTTCTTTCCCTCGCTTACACCTTTAGGCAGTTTTACTTTTACACTTCTTGAGTGTGAAACGATTCCTGTACCACCGCAGTTAGCACAGTATGTACCTCCATGACACTGAGTACATTTTTCCATTTCATTAAAAGTTACAGAAATAGGTTTACCGTCAAATATTTCTTTTGCTGTAACATTTAAATTTTTAGTGATGTCTAAATCTTCAGTTTTAGGCTGTGTAGTTCTTCTTTGTTGTCTGGAAGAATTTCCAGCTGTCTGTCTGAAATCAAAGCCGCCAAAATTTTGACCGGCCGACTGCTGCGCTCCCATACCGCCCATCATGTCGCCAAACAGCGAGCTAAAAAAGTCAGAAAAACCGCTTCCGCCAAAGTCAAAGCTTTGTGCTCCTCCCTGATTAAAATTAAAACTAAAATTTTCAAATCCGGGAGGCGGAGTATAGTCTGCACCGCCCTGCCAGTTAGAGCCCAGGCTGTCATAACGCTGCCTTTTGGCTTTATCCGATAAAACTTCATAAGCTTCATTAATATCTTTAAATTTTTCTTCAGCTTCTTTTGTTTTATTTACATCTGGATGGTATTTCCTCGCAAGCTTACGATATGCTGATTTAATTGCAGCAGCATCTGCATCTCTAGCAACACCTAATATTTCATAATAGTCTTTATATTTCATTTTTAGCCCTTCAAATATCTTTACAATTTTATAATAATACAAAAAATTACAAAACTTAATAAAGTTAATCTTTTTTTAATAGTATTTGTGATAAAATACAGTCAAAGGATTATGAAAAGATGGACATAAAAAAAATATTATTCAGAA
>UNSK01000059.1 GCA_900552525.1 Candidatus Gastranaerophilales bacterium
GCAAGAACATTATTATAAAATCTTTCTAATAATTTCGGAGTCTTATCAAACTTTGTAAGCAGATTTTTTGTATACAGAAAATAAACAGCAGCCCAGCCTGCAAGCGCGGCCCAGAAAGGCTCGGCAATTTTGTAAGAAACCTTGCCCCGGATTAAGAAATAAAATACTATATTTAATAGAAAAATTAATCCGATTGGTATATATTTAGCAAGATTAATTCTGTTTACAAGCCGTTTGTCCTGCACCATCACAAGCGAAATTCTCATTATATAAAACGCTGTCAAAAAAGCAGTTACGCAATAAATTATTGAAAAGAACGTGTTATTAATAGAAACAAATAAAAATTCTTTAGCAATTACTCCGGAAAAAATAAGTCCGGAAAGGCTCAACCCGCCGAGCAGAAATGTGATATAATTAATAAAGTTTTCATTTTCATCAATTGATAGAAATAACATTGATTTTATAAATGCGTGTGCAATCAAAAATATTAAAGCGGCTTTAACATTTAAAATCCCGATTGCAAAAAACATCAGCCCGAAATTTGCAGAAGTTGAATAAGCCAAAACTTTTTTAGGATGAGTTTCAAGTGATGCCAGCACTGAACAAATAAGAGCTGTTAAAATTCCGAGCCACGCAATAATCTGCAAAACAGGGCCTTCCAGCGTAAATAGCGGAAGCATCCTGATTAAAAGATAAGCACCTGCAGCAACCATAGTTGCAGAATGTAAAAGCGCACTGACCGGAAGTTTTGCTTCCATAGCATCCTGAAGCCACGTATAAAAAGGGAATTGTGCAGATTTTACCGCAGCACCTATTATAAATAATATACATAACAAATAGAAAACAGGAGTTTCTGTATACGCAGAAATCAGAGTCGTTACAGCGTTCATATCCTCAAAAGAAAGCGTTGTAAACGAACGGTTTCCGGCATAATTGTACATAAGATAAGACGCAAAAATTATTCCTCCGAGAAGCGCAGTGTCACCAACTCTGTTCATCAAAAATACACGCCTTGAAGCTTCTGACTTTACGATATTTTTGTAATCAAATCCAATAAGCAGATAAGACATAACTCCTACAAGCTCCCAGAAAAAATACATCTGGAAAAGATTAGGACTGAATAATAAACCTGCCATTGAAAAATTAAACATATTTAAATACGCGTAAAAACGATACTGTTTGGGCTCATCCTTCATATAAGGGATTGAAAACATCTGCACCAGAAAACTTACAAGGAACAAGACAAGCGCAATTATGAGTGACAACTTATCAACATGAAGGCCGAAATCAAGTACAAAATTACCAATTTTTATAAATGGAAAACTTTGTTCAATAGCAGCTGTGAGTTTCAAGAGGCTTACAGAACACAAAAGTATTCCGAAAAATGAAGAAAGCAAAGTAAGCGTATAAATAATTTTATTATTCACATAGACCGCAAAAAACCTTGCACTCATTATTATCAGAAAAATCCAGAGTGGAAGCAAAAGTATTAAATATATGTTATCAAGTATTATATCAGCCATTAAAGCTCCTTATAATGTTCTATACTATCACTGCCTTTTTTCTGAAACATCAGATAAAAAAGATAAAGCGCAACTGCCAATTCTACAGCCCCAAGACCGACATAGAAAAGCGCTATAATATATCCGTCAAATTTAACATTGTCGCAAAATGAAGCAAATGTCACAAAATTTATGTTAACCCCGAGCAGCATAATCTCTATTGAAATCAAAACTTTAATCATGTTTTTAACAAGAACAGACCCGAGAAGTCCGATTAAAAACATCAACATTCCAATAAATAAATAGTGGTACATTGTTATTTCCATTCTCCGCCCTTTCTGAACTTTATAAGTCCAAAGCCTGCAATAACGATAGTTAACAGCAGTGACACGAGTTCAAATGCCCAGACATAGTTAATAAAAATCCCGCGTGCAAAAGCCCTTATAGTATCAAAAGCATTTACCTGAACAAGCTCCATTGTATGAAAAGTATCCGGACTCATAGCAAGCGACATCATAACAAGATAAATAAATGCAAGCAGGAAAATTCCAGAGCACAAAAGCGTAATATATGGAGTTATAAAACTTTTTACCCTGATGCCGCTTCTTGTCGTAAACATTATTGAAACCCCTATAATCACAGGCACCGCAAGCCCGTATATAGCAGCCTGAATTATTGCATTATATTCAGAGCCTAAAAGGTAGAAAAACAATGCCCCGAAAAAAAACACAACAACTGCTGCAAGAAGCGAATACACAACATTGCGCGCAAAAAGCGCCAGCAGTGCAAATATTGTAATCAGTACTGATGCTGAATAAAAAATTACAGGATTATTAATCATTACAGCCTCCATTATATTTCAATACTAATTCATCGATATCATCAGTTGCAAGTTCGTATTCTTTTGTCAATTTTATAGCCCCCTTAGGACAGTAATACTCGCAGTTGCCGCAAAACATGCATTTTTTCAAATCAACTGTATAAGAAGAAACTTTTCCGTTTTCATCTTTTGTAAAACTTATAGCACCGGTAGGACAAACCTTCTGGCAGATACCGCATCCGATACATCCTTCTACAACAGGCTTTCCTCTGAAATTATCATTAAGTTCACGTTTTTTTTCCGGATATTCTAAAGTTACAGGTCTTTTAAAAAGATGCTTGAATACTGTAAACAGTCCCTCAAATAAGCCTTTAATTCCGCCTAGCATAACCCACCTGCCCATCTAATAATAACTGCGATGAAAAAATTCAAAATGGAAAGTGGAAGCAAAACTGCCCAGGAAAATTTTAATAAATCAAATGATGCAAGACGCGGGAGAGTTGCTCTTATCCAAATCATAATAAATATCAAAACAGCAGCTTTTGAAAATAACCAGAAAGCTTGTTCAAAGTAGATTAAGAACGAAGAACTGAACAAATATTTCCCGAACGGCGAGAGATATCCGCCGAGAAAAAGAATTGATATAAACATAGCGTTCGCAAACATCATAGCGTATTCACTCAGGTAAAAAATTGCGAACCTCATGCCGGAATACTCTGTATTATATCCGCAAATCAATTCACTTTCTGCTTCCGGAAGGTCAAACGGGCATCTGTTAAGTTCTGCAAGAATACTTATGAACATAATCAAGAACCCCAAAATACACGGAAAAATAAACCAGCATGATGTCTGCGCGAGTGTAATTCCAGTCATATTCATAGAAGATGCCAGAACAACGACAGATAAAATTACAAAAGTTATCGGAAGTTCGTAGCTCAAAACCTGTGCAATACTTCTTGCAGCTCCGAAAAGAGCATATTTATTATTACTTGCCCAGCCTGCTAAAAATACGCTTAAAACAGGAAACGCTGCAAGGATCAAATACAATACTACATTCGTGCTGGTATTTACAAAAGTAAATTCCGAGCTGTAAGGAATTATTCCGAGAGCAGCAAACATCGGCACAAATACGAGTATCGGCGCAAGATTAAACAGAATTCTGTCTGCCTTATCCGGAGTAATATTTTCTTTGCATAAGAGTTTTAAAGCATCTGCAATTGTTTGCAGCAGTCCCCACCATCCAACTCTGTTAGGGCCTTTTCTCTGTGTAAAAAATCCGAGTAATTTCCTCTCAACAAGCACAAGCAGAATTACAACAACAAGTAGAGCTGCTGCAATTATACAAAACGGTATAACATAATATGTTATATCCCCGAAAATTTGAGGAATGTTATGTCTTTTCAAAAATTCTATATATAAAAAGTAAAGATAATTCATTACTTATCCACCTCCGGCAGAATGATATCAAGTGAACCTGCAATTGCAATTGCATCATTAAGATATTCACCCTTAAGAATTTTTCTTAACAGATTTACAGAATAATATGAACCGGTTCTCCACTTGAGTCTGTAAGGACATTTTTCTCCGTCAGAAACTACAAAGCACGAAGCTATTCCGCGCGGCGCTTCAATATCTGCATAATACTCGCCTTCCGGAAGCTTTAAAGTCAACGGATTTATAAGTTTCTGCTCCAATCCGCCTGCTGTTTTTAAATACTCAACTGCCTGATGAACAATCTTAATGCTCTCTTTAATTTCCAAAATTCTTGCCTTATACCTTGCAAAAGAATCACCTTCCTCCAGAACAACAGTTCCTACATCAAACCCCTTATAAAGATTGTCGCAGTTTCTGTAGTCAAAATCCACACCGCCGGCCCTTAGATTAACACCTGTTATTGCATAATCCAAAGCCGTTTTTTTATCTAAAAATCCTTTTCCGACAGTCCTTCTGATAAAAATAGGATTTTCGGTAATAATCTTTTCGTAATCTTCAAGCTTTTCAGGCAAAATCCTGAGAATTTCTTCAACATCTTGAAGGTCACTAATATCTCTGCGCACCCCGCCAAAGACAAAATAGTTATACATCATTCTTTGACCGGAGATTTTTTCAAAATACCTCAAAATCATTTCTCGTTCTCTGAAAGCATAGAAAAATGGAGATACTGCCCCCAAATCCATTAGAAATGCGCCAATCCACAGCAGGTGAGAAGATATTCTGTTAAGTTCAAGAAGCATAACTCTTATTGCTCTTACTTTGTCATGGAGTTCAATCTCTAATGCCCCTTCAACAATTCTGCATAATAATTCTGAATAGAAAAACCCTGCAAGATAGTCAATTCTGTCAACAGTCGGAAGATACTGGATATATGAGAGTTTTTCGGCCATTTTCTCCATCCCCCTGTGAAGATAGCCCACATCAGGCTCGCAGGAAATAATTTTTTCTCCGTCGAGTTCTAATAAAAGCCTTAAAACCCCGTGTGTTGAAGGATGCTGAGGCCCCAGATTAAGTTTAAGCGTTGTTGTCGTCATTCCAGCACAACCTCGTATCGTCCTGTACATAGTCTTTTCTTAGAGGAAATCCCTGCCAGTCCTCCGGCATATAAAGCCGCTTCAAGTTTTCATTCCCCTTAAAATTAATTCCGAACAAATCGTATATTTCATTCTCATCAGCAATTGCAGACTCAAAAATATCTGTAATTGTTTCTGCTTCATCTTTTACAGAAATTGATATTAACAAGTCTTCTTCATCCACAGTTGAATAAAGATGATAAATAAGCTCAACCAGACCATCAGGTTTATGTACAGCAATAATTTCTTTTAAAATATCATAAGGATAGTTATCTTTAACAAACGCTATAACATCATGCAGTCTGGAGTTTATAATAATCTTATTCCCATCAAGTTCACAATCAGCGAAAACTTTTATAAATTTATCCCAGTCCATCATGCCCTCCTTTTTTAACCAGCTTAAGGTCATGTGAATTTAAAAATTCTTTTCGCTTAAGTATTGATTCTTTTTTAATTCTGTTCTGCAGTTTTCTAATCGCATCCAGAAGTGCTTCCGGTCTTGGCGGACACATCGGAAGATAAATATCAACAGGAATAATTTTATCAATCCCGTTAACAACAGAATAAGATGTTTCACAAAACATTCCGCCTCCGCACGTACAGGCTCCCATAGCAATAACATATTTAGGTTCTGCCATCTGTTCATATAATCTCTGCAAAACAGGAGCCATTTTATAAGTAATTGTTCCCGCGCAGATTAACAAATCTGCCTGCCTTGGAGATCCTCTAAAAACTTCTGAGCCAAAGCGTGCTATATCATTATCAGATGCAACAGTCTGCATCATTTCAATTCCGCAGCAGGAAGTCGCAAATGTGAGAGGCCAGAGCGAATTTGCCCTGCTCCAATTAAGAATATAGTCGATTGATGTTACAATTACGCTCATATTCTCCCTACCCCCATTTGAGCACCTTTCTGCCGATTGCATAATAAAGCCCGAACAGCAGCAAGCCGGCAAAGATAAAAGCTTCAATCACAGCAAACAATCCAAGTTCGTTCACAAATACCGCAAACGGGTAAAGAAAAATTGTTTCTATATCAAAAATCAGAAATATTACAGCGTAATGAAAATACTTAATATCAAACTGTATCCTTGCATCTGATACAGGCTGCATTCCACATTCATAAATAGAATTTTTGACAGGGGTTTTATGTTTGTACTGGCATATAAAACCGGCAATCACCATCGCTATAGCAAACAGTGCCGCAAGGATTATAAATACTGATAGACATACAAGTTCTTTCACCTAATAAAACCCTCTTTTCTATATTCTACTAAAAAATTATCTGATATAATAGTTATTATTATACAATGTTAAGATGAAATTCTATGCGACAATTGATTAAGATTTTATTAGTAATATTCTTCATCCTTTCGGTGTACAATCCTTCTTGTGCTGTAATTAAAGGCGAGTTAGAATATCAAATTCCTATTGACTACTCGAAACTTTCAACCGAAGAGCTGGAGAATAAAGCTGGATTTTATTACGGTCTTGCCTTAAAGACTAGTAACGGTAAGGTTAATGAGGATATGACATCTGCATTAAATCTTTATGCAATCTTATCGAACAAAAATCCTGAAAATACTTTTTATAAAATCCGGCTCGGTCATCTTTACGATCTTATAGGCAAGGATAGATATGCTAAAGGATACTTTTTTCAAGCAATAGGAACTGACAGCAGCCAGCCGGAGCCGTATTTCAGACTGGGAGAATTTTATTACAGAAAAGAACTTTACAAAAAGGCTTTGAATATGTATAAAGAAGCCTATAAACGCGGATATAGCGGGAACTATGATACGCTTTATAAAATTGGAGATATTTACGAAAAATTCGGTGACACGGAAGCTGCCTTGAAGTATTTAAAGCTTGCGGCTCAAAAAAGCCCTAACAGCGAATTAGATAATAAAATAAAGCGCGTAGAAAATGCAAATGCCATCAATAAAGAATACTATTCAGACACCAGAATAAGACTTATGGAAAGATAAACACTATTGTGCACCGACAAGCTTATTATAATTATCCAGATAAGTCTGCGCAAGTTTTGGTTTATTCAATTTTTTGTATACGTATGCAAGATTGTAATGAAATTCCGGTACATCAGATTTAAACATTATTGCTTTATTTAAATTTGTCTTAGCCTTTTTAATTTCACCCATCTGTATATAAGTACAGGCCATATTGTAAAAAATATACGGATTTTCTTTGTTTAAAGAGGCAGCCTTTTTATAATTCTGCACAGCCATATTAAACTGGCTGTTCTGCGCGTAATTATTAGCAAGATTGTAATAAGCTTTGTAATATTTCGGGTTTACACTTATTGCTTTTTGATACATAAAAATAGCGTTATCTTTTTCACCTTTATCCTCAAGAACATTACCCAGAATTAACCAATCTTGAGCTGAACGTTCTTTTTCATCAATCTGCAAAATTAAATCCATGGTTTTATTATAATTATTATCACTATAGAATGCTGTTGCCTGTTTTGATAAATCTTCAAAGGCGAAACAGGCACATCCTGCAAATAATAAAGCTGTAATTAAAAATCTTCTCATAACTAAATTATAAAAAAAAATTATAAATTTATCAAATACAGGACTTATGTTATATTGTGTTTATGAGGTCAAACAAGATAAAATTCTGGTTATTAATATTGCTTCCCTGCTTTTTATTTATAATAAGCAGTCTGCTTATAAAATATCATCCTCAACCAATATGCCTGTGGAAAAATTTAAGCGGTTATAATTGCCCTGGCTGCGGTATAACTAGGGCATTTCACTCTTTGTGTATTCTGGATTTTAAATCTGCTTATAATTACAACCCGGGTATATTTATAGTTGCACCGCTGCTTTTATACATATGGCTTAAAGAATTAGTAAAATGCCTAAATACATAAATAATAAAATTTGCTATACTTTTCAAGGGGTTTCCTTTTAGGCTGGTTAGGCGTACACTGTATTCTGCTTATTTGAACAGCAACTGTTCCCGCAAGAAAATGAACCTTGAAATAGTTTTTTTTAGATGATAAACTGATTTACGAAGAGAAGATAAGGAGTATTAAATTTATGGTCTGTTTAACATCAAACAAAATTGATACTAAACTCGTATCAGAAGCACTAAAAGCATTAGGAAAAGATAATTTTGCTTTAATTATTCACGGAAGCAGTTTCCCATCTAAAAATGGTGAAGATACTGGATTTGGAACATTCAATTCTGCAGCAGGACGCGATGTAATTGACTACGCTCACGGCATTTTCAACGCTTTGCAATTAGGACCTGCCGGAAAAACAAAAAGCTCAGACTCATCACCTTACTGTGGTACAATTTTCTCAGGAAACCCGCTTTTTATTGACCTTAAACAATTAACAGAAAAGAAATGGGACAATATACTTTCACAAGAAACTTTTGAAAAAGTTGTTGCAGGAAACCCTAATCAAAATAAAGGTAAAACCGCATACTCATATATTATGAAGGCTCAGAATGAAGCTCTAAAAGAAGCCTGGGCAAACTTTAAAGAAATCCATGGCGGAATATTCGGTTCTTCCTTAAAAAAAGAATTTGATAAATTCAAAAAAGAAAATAGCTTCTGGTTAGATAATGACTCCTTATATGAAGCACTTTCTATAGAAAATGATAATGATTTCTGGTACACATGGAAAAACGAAACAGATAAAAAGCTTATGAACCCGAAATCAGAAGAAGAAAAGAAAGCATACGCCTCAAGAATAGAAGAAATCAGAGATAAATATTCTGACGAAATTGAGTTTTACAAGTTCTGCCAGTTTGTATTAGAAAAACAGAATGAAGAAACAAAAAAATATGCACTTTCGTCAGGTATAAAAATGATTGCCGACAGACAGGTAGCTTTCTCTGACAGAGATGCCTGGGCTTATCAGTCCCTATTTTTAGAAGGCTGGTATCTTGGCTGCCCTCCTGATTATTTTTCAAAAGATGGTCAAGCCTGGGGCTTCCCTGTAATGGATCCGGACAAAATGTTCAATCCGGACGGCTCATTAGGCGAAGGCGGAATTTTAATGAAAAATCTTTACAAAAAGATGTTCAAAGAAAATCCGGGCGGTGTTAGAATTGACCATATTGTAGGTTTAATCGACCCTTGGGTTTATAAAGTAGGCAAGAAACCAATGTGTGAGCAGGGTGCAGGAAGATTATACTCATCTCCTGAACATCCTGAACTTTCAAGATATGCAATCGCAAGAAATGAAGATTTAGACTGGACTCTTGAAGCTGACAAAGAAAAAAGAGTTAAGACTCTTTCAGAAGAACAAATAAAACTTTACGGCAGACTAATTGAAAAAATTGTTATTGCTGCAGCTAAAGAATGCGGACTCGATAAAAATGCAATCGTTTGCGAAGATTTGGGAACATTAACAAACCCTGTTGATGCTGTAATGAAGAAATACGAACTTCAAGGCATGAGATTAACCCAGTTTGTTGTTCCTGAAAAACCTGAACATCCTTACAGATGTAAAAACATTGGAGAACACGTTTGGAATATGGTTGGAACCCACGATAATCTTCCGATTTCTATGTGGGCTGAAAGTATGATTAATACACACGAAGGTTATCTGCATGCAAAAAATCTTGTAGAAGATTTATTTGCAGAAGCTGAAAATAAAGACGATATTATTGTTAAACTTACTCAGGATAAAGAATATCTGAGATTTGTTAAATTAACAGAAATCTTTGCATCAAAGGCAAGAAATGTTCAAATCTTCTTTACAGATTTCTTCCAGATTAATGATGTTTACAATAGACCTGGAACATCAGGTGACCAGAACTGGTCACTTAGACTTCCAAACAACTTTGAGGAACTTACTCCAATTGATTTGCAGGCAATATTAAAAGCTGCAATCATTGCGAGAGGTAAAGAATTTGCATCAAAACATGCAAGTTTGATTGAAAAACTTTCTTAAGTTTGATAATATTAAAGCCGGAGCTAACGCTCCGGCTTTTTAGTTAATTAAGGAGTACATATTATGTTTATTCAACCTGTCACAGGTTATAGAAAGGTTGTTACCCCGGCGTTTAGAAGTCAGGCAGAAAATCCGTTACTAAAACAATCAGATATAACCAGATTAGATTCTAAATTAGTTATAGGCAGAGCACCAGGAGCCTGCCGTTATGAAAACCATCAGTATAAAATTAACTCAAATATTCTCGATAAAGATTTGCAGTTCTTAAAAAGTAATTATAATGTTGATACACTAATAGATTTAAGAGCAGGACATATTGAAGGTAATGAAATTACAAAAGAAGCAAACGCTGCTAAAAAAGCAGGAATGACTTACCTCAATCTACAGATGGATGGTGCTATAGCACCAAAACCAGACGAGCTTAAAAGCTTTTTCAACACTATTGACAAAGCAAAAGGTAATGTATATTTACATTGTCACATGGGACACGATAGAACAGGTGTGATGTCTGCCTGCTATATGGCAAAGGTTCATAAACTGGACGAAGAATTTGCTTTTCAAAAAGTTTTTGATGAAAGGGGAGTTACTCGTTTAAAATACATGTATGGACACCCTGATCAGTGTAAATTGCTTTCTAATATATTAAAAT
>UNSK01000060.1 GCA_900552525.1 Candidatus Gastranaerophilales bacterium
CCTGCGGCTGGTTTCTTCTCAAAAGAACTCTTATTCTCAAAAGAACTTCCTGAATATCAAACGGCTTAACCAGATAATCATCCGCTCCGCTGTCAAACCCGCTTGTTTTATCGCCGATTGTGCCTTTTGCAGTAAGCATCAGGATTGGTACATTAATCTTAGCCTGACGGATATTTTTGCAGACATCAAATCCGTTCATCTTTGGCATCATAACATCAAGCAAAATCAGGTCATATTTATTATTGAGAGCTTTGTTCAAGCCTTCCATACCGTCAGAAGCCGTATCAACAAAATATCCGCTTGATGAAATATCAAACTCCAGTAAATCTCTTATTTCTGCGTCATCATCGACTATAAGTATTCGTTTTTTTTCTAACATTTATACCAACCCCTTAATGTTCTTATTTTAATATAAACCAGCAGATTATGTCACTATTTTTTTATGATTTGTTCTAATCTCTGCTGATATTCTTCTAAATCCATGGCAGCCTCCGAATGTGTTATAACATGAGGCTGTATGAGAAAATTTACACGAATACATTAAAATTACAAAGGTTAAGCAGGACTAAAGCTTTTTCAAAGTAACAGGCGGCGGCTGGATATACAAAGGTTTGAGCTTGCGCCAGTCTGTTTCTTCTTTTTCCGCGCCGAGTTTTGCTAAAATTTCTCCTATCGGATATTCACCCTGCTGATACGAAACAACTTCGGATGCAAATTCGCTTAATCTCTCTTTCAGGCTGTCATCTGTTATAACCCTTCGGCCTTTAACCAGTTCGTCAACTGTTTCAAGCTCAATTGCACCCAGAATTTTACCATCGTAAACATATGCTTTATTTTTTCTTGCATCGAGTGCTGCTAAATCATTTCCGCCGAGAATTTTAGAAAGAATTTCGAGCGAAGAAACTCCGGCTGCTTTGATGTTAAGCTGCTGGGCAAGTACCCTTGCTACAGTTGTGCAGGCTCTTATGCCGGTAAAACTTCCGGGGCCGATATCAGTTGTAATGAGGTCAATGTCATCAGGTGTAAGGCCGGCGTCTTTCAGTACTTTAACAATGGTTGAGATTAAATACGCCGAGTGATAATTCTTTCCATCAGACAAAATTGTTTCGCTATGAATAATATTATTATTCTCACTGAGAGTTATATATGTTTTATCAAGACAGGTGTCAAAAGCCAGTATCTTCAATTTTTTTCCTTTCCTGTGGAGGAGCATATTACCCCTAAGCCTTCTATAACTTTTTGATTTCTTTCTCCGACAGATTTGAACTCATAAATTCTGCTGTCATCGTCATCGTATGTAACATTGATTTCAATTCTCTCAAACGGGAGTTCGCCTTGAGAAAATTCTGCCCATTCAACGAAGGTTATTTTTCTGCCGGTTGAGTATTCTCTAAGCTCATCCGTAATTGTTTTTATTCCAACGTTTTCCAGCCTGTATAAATCGAAATGATAAACAGGGATAGAGGCGCTGTGGTATTCGTTCAGAATAACAAAACTTGGACTTGTAACTTTTTCTTTAATCCCGAGAGCTTCTGCAACAAGCTTAACAAATGCTGTTTTTCCGGCTCCTATTTCTCCGAAAAGGTTAACAAAACAACCTTCTTCTTTTACTAAATTTGCGAATTTATATGCAAGAGCCTTTGTATCTTCTAAACTTACACATTTTTGCTTATACATACCCTGTTCCTTCCGCTTTCTTTTGCTTCATACAAAGCGCTGTCTGCTCTTTTAAATAATTCTTCTCCGTTCTCTTCCTGACCGAATTCAGCAAGTCCCATGCTTATTGTGACATTTATATTTTTTTTGTCAACAAAAATTGGTGTTTCTTCAACGGCTTTTCTTAGACGTTCTCCGACAATTACTGCTTCTTCTATATGCGTATATGGCAGAAGAACTGCAAATTCTTCTCCGCCGTATCTTGCGGGGATATCTGATTCACGAAGCTGAGCTTTTATAACCGAAGCAGCTGTTCTCAAAACTTCATCTCCGCTCGCATGGCCGTATGTATCATTTACTTTTTTAAAGAAATCAATATCAATCATCATCGCGCAGAGCGGTGTTTTTTGACGTTTGGTTGTTGCAATCTCCTGTTTTAAGCGGATTTCAAACTGCCGCCTGTTGTTAAGGTTTGTTAGAGCATCCAGAGTGGCGTACTGGAGAACTTTTGAGTATGTGTTTGCCCTGTTGATTGTAATTGCTGACTGTCTGGTAAGCTGTTCCAGATAGCTTATATCGCGTTTTGAAAGCTTATCAAGCGTACTTCTTGCAACTATACAGCCGGATAATTCTCCTTCTGATATAAGAGGGAAGGCGCCGATTTTATCATTGTTTGTCAAAATATACCCTGTTTCCGGCGTAAGCTGTTTCAGAGCTTCATAAATTCTTTCATCTTTGCAGGCTTTCGGCCAGACAAGCTTAAATTCTCCGTCCTGTTTCAAAAATACATAAATCAAATGGTCTGATATAAACCTGTCAAGCATTTCTCCGATTAGCGGAACAATATAATTTAACTCGTACTGGGTTTCAATGATTTTTGCAATATTTTTCATTGAGTCATGAAATTCTACATTTATTTTTGACTGTTCGTTAAGCACAATGTTTTGCAGTTTGAGTGAAATTTGGGAGGACAGAATTTTTATGAGGAACAAAAATTCTGTATTAATTGTAGTATTTTCTTCAAATTCCAGTTCCATAACTCCGAAATCAGAGCCGTCTTTATGCATTGGTACTGCAAGCGATTCTATTTTAAAGCTTATTCCGCCGTTTAGTGCGGGCAGTTTATACGCTTTGGAATTAATAACAAAATCTTCGTCCTTAAGGTTTTCATAGATTTTATAAATTTCTGACTCATCGGGAATTACGCTCCAGTTGTTTGAGCTGTCGCGCATTGTGTTAGTAACATTATCAAATACAAAGATTTGAAGTCTTTTGACAGGTACAATCTGCTGCAGAAGCTGTTTTATACCATCTGCAAGTTCTTTTGTATCTATTTCTGAGATGAGCAGGTTAGAAATTTTTGATAAAAAGTGAAGATTTTCCATTAATAAATTTCCTCCTCTTCTTCATTGAAATATTCAAAACCTGCACAGGTTTTAAAGTTTTTGAGTATAGCTTTATCAAACTCCTCATCCGGAACGATTTTACCGTTAACGTATGTGTAGCCGATATTTCCGAGCGGTTCATCAGAAAGTTTCTGTGTATAGTACTCGTCGCTTGTTATAAATTTTCTTGTAGCATCGTTAAGCAGGTTAAAGATATAAGTAGATTCAAGAGTAGATGAATCCGGTTCTTCAAGAATTAATATAGCTGCTTTATGGAGTTCGCTTATAGAATCTCTGTGCCTGTTCAGCTGTCTTAAGAGAACTGCAAGGTTGTAATGGGCTTCAAATTTCATCGGCTCCAGCTTAATCGCTGAACAGTAGGCAAGTCCGGCTTCTCTGTATTCGCCTCTTAGGTGGTGTGCAACAGCTTTGTTGTAATAAACATCATAGTTTTTCTTGAGAAACTTAAGCGATTTTTCATAAGCTTCTATTGCCTCTCCCAGATATTTAAATACAAGATATCTTTTATCGAGCGGCAGATACATTGCTTTTTGTTTATAAGCAACGCCTTTGTTGTAGTATGCAAGTCCTCTGTTAGCCTTTACGCTTTTTACATTGCTGTAGACAAAAGGTATCCAGAGCTTAAATAATCGTATCTGTGTGACTGTATCAAACTGTTCTATTGCTTCGTCAAAGAAGCCTAAGTCTTCAGAGTAAACTATTCCTAAGTTCATACGCGCCATAACAAATTTCGGATTGTATTTGATAGCGTGTTCATAGGCGTCAACAGCTGAGAAATAGTCTTCATAAACAGCATATATGTTTCCAAGGTTAAACCAGGCTTCGTAATGTTCCGGATAGAGCCTTAAACCTTCTTTATAATAATCGAGGGTTTTAGCCATATTATCCTGTGAATATGCCTGATCGCCTTTGTAGATATAGTACATACCTTTGGCTTTCATAGCCTGCTTCTCAATCCAGCCCCAGAAAAAGAATGCCAGAAGTGCAAGTATGCAGATGAGGATAACCAGCGTAACTTTGGAAAATAATTTTCGTAAAAAACGTTTCATACAGTCAAATTATAGCATAAGAGTTAAAGGGGGGGAAGGTGGGGTAAAAATCTCTACTAGCAAAAAAAATTTTTTCTCACTTTATCATATATTATGAAGATTGATTTTGTACCACAGTGGAAAGATGTTAAATTCCAAAAACAGAAAAAGGATAATTTTAGTTCTCAAAAGCAGAAAGACAACAGAGATAAACTTTTATACTATACTCTTGGCGGATTGGCGTGAGCCGCAGCCGGTGCTGTTTTATACAATAAAAAAGCTGGTTCTAACAAAACTTTTTTGATAAAAACAAATACATATCAAGATTTGAGGCAGTCTGTTTCTTCCAGACAAATGGAAGAAATAGAACAAAAAGCAGCAGTATTAGATAATTATAAGTTAATAAACGAGCTGGAGGTATCACATGATAAAGATATCTTCAAGAGATTAGCCGCGGTAATGCATTTGAATAAATTGGAGTCTGTAGAGTGTCCTAAATTAATTACAACAAATGCGCCTGATGAAAAATTAAATGATATTTGCAATTTCTTTCAAAGCGAATTTAAATTTTCATCAAAAAATTTGAAATACGATAATAATATAAGCGAGTTGATTAAATCGATAGATAAACAATGCAAACCTGTAGAAAAAAATGCCGGAGTATGCGTTTCAATAAATAATTTTGACCAATTCCTAAAAGATTTAAATAAAGATGAAGAATTAAAGCAGAAATTTTTTGATATTTTAGAACAAAGCAACAACAACATTATTTTTATAGGTAATGTTTCTTCAAAAGATTCAGTCGTATTAAATAATCAAATTTTTCTTCCATTTAAACCCTAACAGTTGTGCATCTGTCAAAATTTTACAATTATGCCGCAATATGGTATAATAAGCGCATGTTTACAGGAATTGCAGAAGAAACCGGTAAAATCCAAACTATCAGTGAAAACGGTATAGAGATTGAATGTGCAAAGGTTTTAGAAGATGCTAAAATTGGTGACAGCATTGCTGTTAACGGTGTCTGTCTTACTGTTATACAAAATTCCGGAAACTCTTTTAAAGCTGATATGTCGCCGGAAACATTTCGTGTAACTGCTTTTCCGTATCTAAAAGCCGGCATGCATGTAAATCTCGAGAGGGCGATGCCTGCAAACGGGCGTTTCGGCGGGCATATTGTTTCAGGACATATTGACGGAACGGCAAAAGTTATCGCGCATAGCAGAAACAGAGAAAGTTTTGATTTAGAAATTGAACTTTCTGAAAACGAACTTCGTTATGTAATTAGGAAAGGTTCTATCTGTGTGAACGGAATCAGCCTTACTATTGCGGAAATATCAGGGAAAAGGATTAAAATTGCGGTTATTCCGCATACTTATGAATGCACTGCTTTATCAGAATTAAAAAACGGAGATTATGTAAATATTGAAGTTGATATTATGGCGAAATATATTGAAAAATTTTTATCAACGAGCGATAATAGGTCAAGAATTAACATGGATTTTCTCCAGAGAAATGGATTTTGCTGATTATGACAAATCAATTTAATACAATAGAAGAAGCACTCGAGGATTTTAAAGCTGGTAAGCCCATTATTGTAGCAGATGATGAGGATAGAGAAAATGAAGGCGATCTTATTTGCTCAGCACAGTTTGTAACCCCTGAGCTGGTAAATTTTATAACCAAAGAGTGCCGCGGAATTGTTTGTCTTGCAATATCGCAGGAAATCGCAGCACAGCTTGATTTGCCGCAAATGGTAGAAAAAAATACTGAAAGCATGCAAACTGCTTTTTCCCTAAGTATTGACGCTCATCCGAAATACGGGGTAACAACCGGAGTTTCAGCTTATGACAGGGCTAAAACAATTGAAGTTGCAATTGCGCCTGATGCACAGCCTTCTGACTTGCGCAGGCCTGGACATTTGTTCCCGTGTGTTGCAAGAAAGGGCGGTGTTTTAAAAAGATGCGGACATACAGAAGCTGTTGTTGATTTAGCACGTATGTGCGGGCATAGAGAAGCCGGTATTATGTGCGAAATTATGAAAGATAACGGTGAAATGGCGCGAAGAGATGATTTGCACGAATTCGCAGAAAAACATAATATAAAATTCATTACAGTTTCAGACCTGATTGCTTACAGACTTAAACGTGAAACATTTGTGAAAAGAGAGGTTGAAGTTTTCCTCCCGACTCAGTTCGGAGAATTTAATATAATCGGATACACAGATACTATCACCGGATGCGAACATGTTGCACTTGTTAAAGATGACGGCTCCGATAAAGTGCCTTTAGTAAGAGTGCACAGTGAATGTCTGACCGGAGATATATTTCACAGCCTTAAATGCGACTGTAACTGGCAGCTTCATACTGCACTCAAAATGATTGAAGAATATGGCAAAGGAGCTCTTGTTTATATCAGAGATCACGAAGGGCGTGGAATAGGGCTTATCAATAAGCTTAAAACATACAAGCTTCAGGAACAGGGGCAGGATACTGTAGAAGCTAATGTGTCGCTGGGATTTGCGCCGGACTTAAGAAATTACGGCGTCGGTGCTCAGATTATTCTTGATTTAGGGTTCAATAATTTTAACCTTATTACAAATAACCCTAAAAAAATTATAGGACTTAAAGGATACGGGCTTACAATACACGAAAATATTAATCTTAAATCAGAAGTAAATAAATACAATGAGCGTTATATAAATACTAAACGCGAAAAAATGCATCATCTAATGTAAAGGAATTTTTATGGCAGAAACAACGTATGAAGTAGAATTGTTAAACGGAAATATCTCTAAAATCTTTGCAGGTGTGTACAATGATTTTAAAGCTAAGGCTGTAAATGAATATAAATTTGAGCTCGAACCTCTGCCATATGAGGAATTTATTGATGCTGTAGAAAAAAATTATATGCAGTGCATTGTGCTTAAAGAAAATGATATTCCAACAGCGTTTCTTGTTTATACGACTTCAATATCCGAGGCTGTTGAGCTTAATTTAATACACTGCCTTGGAACAGAAGATGAAATTACAAAAGTTAAGCTCCTTGTTGAGAAATTTCTGGAGTTTACTGAAACAGAACGCCAGAACAAGGTTGTTTCTTATCCCATGATAGGGCATCAATCTGTTTTCACTGCTGATATTGCAAGATTTGGATTTAAATATATCGGGCTTGCAGTTTTGAGATTTATTATGGGAAATGCTTCTTCTGAAAGAATTCTCGAAAATATGAAACTTTCAGATAAGCCGGATGATTACAAAATAGTAAGCTATGATGATTCATACAGGGATGATGCTGTAAGAATAATTCACGAGTCTTTTAAAGATACGCAGGACGCAATTTATGATACAAGATTTTTATCAATGGAAGGAACAACAGATATTATAAACAAAGTTGTTGAGAATGTTTATGGTGAATTTCTGCCGGATGTAACATCAGTTCTGCTTTATAAAGATGCACCTGTAGGTTTTGCATTTGCAAATGTTACCGGAGGAAAGATTGCAAATATTCCTCTTGTAGCTATAGAAAAAGAACACAGAGGTCATGGCTTCTCCGAACATCTGCTTAACAGGGCAATAAAAACCATTGTTGACTGGACAAAGCTGGGAAAACGCGTTTTCAGCGAAATAAATGTTACAACTGAAACTAATAATTATAAAGCATTAAAAATGTATAGAAGAATAGGTTTCCGTGAAGATTACTGCTATCCTCAAGCATATTTATTACAAAAGAAAAAATAATATACACTAAATGGTTTAATTACTAAACTTCACTTTTATGTCAACATAAAAAGTGAAAAAGAGAAAGGAGAAGTATGAAACTATCTAAACAAATTATGGCAACACTTGGTGTTGTTTGTGTAACATCATGTGCTGCAATGGCCGGCGAGCCTGCTGACATACAGGCTTATGCTCATCCGACACTATTCGGAACCCAGGGTCATACAATGGTTAATACTGACAGTAATGTAATTATTGGCGGCAAGGTATACAAGCCATGCACTGCAAAAACCATGGAAGGTAAGCAGAATGTTGTAATTGCGCGTTGTGCTAAGCAAATGCTTAACGACATGAAAGGCAAAATGGATGCTAAAAGAGCAGGTTTATTTAACCCTAAAATGCCTGTATTGCGGTCTGAATTAGCATTTATTATTGCTGACGGTTTGAATTTAAAAGCGGCAAATGCTAATAAATATTCTGATGTAGCAGCTGACTACTGGGCAAAAGAACAAATTGACAGAGCTCTTGGCGCAGATGTTATGATTGGATATCCTGACTCTACTTTCAAACCGGATCAACCTATTACAAAAGCAGAAGTTTTTGCTACTTTCGCTAAAATGATGGATGTATCAGCTGATAAGAAAGCTGCGCCGGTATTTGAAGGACAGGCTGTAAAATTTGTTCCGGCATGGGCAAACGGCGCTGCTAACGAAGTTATTGCTTCCGGTATTTTGAATAAATTACCTGACAAAGATAAAGTTGTTAATGACGAATACTTATCAAAAGAACAGGTTGCTTTTATGCTTGGCGCAATGAAAGCAGGATTTAATATTGATACGTCTAACGGTGTTACTAACTGTGCAACAAAACATGAAACAATACAGCTTAAGATAAAATTGAGCGAAAGAATCAGCGCAAGAACATCAAACACAGGCGATACATTTACAGCTAAAACAGTTGAAGATGCAACAATCGGCGGCGTATGCTACCCTGCAGGTTCTACTGTAAAAGGTATTGTATCATCAGTATCAAGACCTGGTGTTAAGAACCCTGGCTATGTAGAAATTGAATTCAAATCAATTTCAAATGGGGACAACTGTGCAGAATTCCCTAAACAAATGTCTTGTGCATCAGTTGATGTTTCAAAAAACCCTAACGTGGTTTCTAGAGTTCTCGCAGCTCCTTTCTCAATGGTTGGCAGAGTTGCCGGTGTTGCTGGAAGAACAGCTTCTTCAGCTGTAGAAGTTGTTGCAAACGGAGTTGAAGAATACGGCGATAACTGGTCTGATGCTTTTGCAGATACAGCTTCTTTACACCCGCTAAAAGGACTTAAGAGCGTTGGAAGCAGCTTTATTACTGTTGGTAAAGGTGTTTACAATATATGTAAGTTAACTGCAAGCGGAGTATTCGGTGTTGGCTATGAATTTGTTGACGAAGCTAAGTACATTTTTGTACCTAATACAACAAACGATTCAAGCCTAAATCCAGATGAAGTTCTAACTATTCTTTACTAAAAAAGTTAGATATAAGATTGAAAGGGGCCTGACAATTATTATTGTCAGGCCCCTTCAGCTGTAAATTTTTGTAACAAAGTATCTATTATTTGTTACAAAAATTTTAAATGTGGAATATATTAGTTAATGGATATGCTGTTAAAAAATAAGAAGAGTTTTTTGTGCAAATGCCGGAAACCCGCTTAGTACCTGTGTTGTAGGCATAGGGGGGGGGGGGAATATGCCCTAAAAATTTTAAATTTGGAGGGATGGTGTATTGAATATTAATACTAACCTTTCAAGCTTAATAGTGCAATCAAGTTTAAAATCGGCAACAAAAGGATTAAATACTGCAATAGAGCGTATGACTACGGGCTTTAGAATAAATAATGCCCGCGATAATGCTGCAAATTTTTCTATAAATACAAAACTATCGACTCAGATAGGTGCAT
>UNSK01000061.1 GCA_900552525.1 Candidatus Gastranaerophilales bacterium
TGTTCTCAAGAACATTTACAGCGTCACTGTGGCTGACAATAATATTTTTGATTAGCTGGAATTTTGTTATATGTTACTTTTTGTTAGACTATAGAATTAAAACTAAAAAATAAAGCGAATTTAAAATTATAGTATTGGAGAATATAAGTATGATTAACCGAATAAATAAGATAAAAAGTAAAAATCCTAAACTAAGGAAAATTTTTAATATTATTTTCAGTTTATTTAATGAAGTATTGATATTGAGTTACATAGCTATGATTGTATTAGCCTTACTTATGATTATTGTGCCGACAGCAATTGTATTTTGGCAAAGCCCTGAGGATGTTAGAGTTTGGATTGCATCAATAGTAGGTGGAATTCTTTCCGTAGTTGTTGTCCCAATATTTATTAATTATATAACAGATAAACGAAAAACAGAGGATGAGCTAAGAAAAACGCTTTTTGAGGAAAATAAAGCTTTATATGCAAAGCTTAGCAATATATTAGTTGAATTATTAGTAAATGAAAGTTCTATTCATAAAGAGAATACAAACAGTAACATTAAAGCTGAAAAATCCTTAAATGTTGTAAGTCCTTTAAAAGATTTTTTGAAAGACAATTATTCTGAACTTGCAAATACAATTTCGATAAGTTTAATTTGGGATATTGTTGAAGTTTGTCAGGAATGTTCAAATTCTGTAACTGCTTATGATAATATACGAGTGAAAACTGAGAAGTGCTTCCGTAATATAAGAAAAGAAATAGGGGTCAAAGGCAAGTTTTATGTTAATAACTATATAATTAATGAATTTTGTGATAGCAAGAAGGATAAAGACATTTAATAGCGTGTGATAGAATACCGACAAGTAATAGCTTTCTATACTTGTCGGTATTTTTATGCCCTTTTTACATGAAAATGGAAGGGCATGATGAAATATAGAAACAGAGGTCCTCCAAACAACCTGAATTACTAAAAGATTCAGATTGATTGGAGGAAAAATTAATGGACAAACGTCCTAAGAGAAGAAAAGACAAGTATAATCCTTATACTTTATGCTCAGAAAAAGGAAAATACTATGTTTATTTTGTTGATGTTAATAACCGCATTCAAATGGTTGAAGTTTCAAAGAGCGTATTTGAAACTTTCAATATATTTGAACTTGAAGATATTTCCCAAATGAATGAGTACGACAGACATTTGGAACACTCCGAAGCATATGAACATACTTTGCATAAAAAGAAAGATTCAAGGGAATGGTCGTTAGAAGAATACTTTGAAAATGTTCAGATTACAGAAAATTTGCATATGGCAATAAGCAAATTACCCGAGGTGCAGAAACGCAGATTAAAAAAGTATTATTTTGAGGAAAAAACTTTTGACGAAATAGCACTTGAAGAAGGCTGTACTTATCAATGTGTGCAAAGATCGGTGTATCGTGCAGTAGAAAAAATCAAAAATATTTTAAAAAATTTATAAATTAGGGGTGTGTTTTAGCTTTTAAGTGAGGAAACAGGTGAAAGGGTTAATTCTCTTTCGCCTGTTTCCTTTTTTCAGAGAATAGGTCTTGCTCTTTGAAAATTGAATATCAGCACATCAGATACTTTCCTTCCGCTGTTCGGAACGGACAAGCCACATGAGTGAACATATTTTATATATCTTCAGGACTCAGACATTGAAAGGTAAATTCAATGACGGCGATGACAGGCAGAGGGGATAATGATACTTCCGTCAAGTCAAAAGTCGAGCGTGATAGAACCGTCGCAACCAAAGATGGCGGCTGTGGGAGATCCTCACGGTGGTGAAATTCCAATGGAGCTAAATGCAATAGCCGTTTGATGTGTTCCTTGTCGCAGGGCATTGAGGATAAATAGCGACAATCGGATAGTGTGAAATTTAGAACTATCCAAAACGATTGATGTTATCCCGACAGCAGAAAATTAAAAATCTTCTGCTGTCGGGCGGTGAAAAGTAAACTTTATGAAAGAGGTGTTTTAATTGGGATTTATTATAGGACTTTTTATAGGAGTATTTATCGGCGTATGCATTATGTGCCTGTGCAATGCAGCGGCAAAAGCTGATGAGCAGATGAAAGATCATATAAATGATAAAAACAAAAAATAAGGAACAGGTGATAATTTGAACGAAAACTATATAAATGAAAATAACATTGATTCAGAACACAGAATAGAATCTGTTATAAACGACTGCAAGGTCACAATCTGCTTTTCTAAAAACAGAAATAACCATGTTGAAAGAAATATTCTCGAAAATCTTTTGGATACATTTGAGAACAGAATGAACGCACAGATTGGATGCTGAATTTCTTTAAGTTCATTTTCAAATTTCGCTGGATATTATAGAAATTATGTAGTATTGTTGGTTTGCAAAAATCGTATGAAAGGGTGATGAAATGAAAAGAGTATATTGCTTGTACAGAGTATCAACCAAAGGTCAGGTTGATAAAGATGATATTCCAATGCAGAAAACCTCGTGCAGAGAATTCGCAGAGCGCAATGGCTGGACAATTCTGAAAGAATTTCAGGAAAAGGGCGTGTCGGGATTTAAGGTTTCGGCAAGCGACCGAGATGCTATTCAGGATTTGAAAGCCGCCGCAGAAAAGAAAGAATTCGATGTGCTCCTTGTCTTTATGTTTGACAGAATAGGCAGAATTGATGACGAAACCCCGTTTGTCGTCGAATGGTTCATCAAACACGGCATAGAGGTGTGGAGCGTTAATGAGGGCGAACAGCGTATGGATAATCATGTGGACAAGCTTATGAATTACATACGATTTTGGCAAGCCAACGGTGAAAGCCAGAAAACGTCCGCTCGTGTTAAAACTCGCCTTAACCAGATGACGTTAGACGGCAAATTTACCGGAGGTGTTGCACCATTCGGCTACAAACTTATAAAAAGCGGTGAAATCAACAAAAAGGGGAAAGAGCTTATGGACATAGTCATTGACGATGATGAAGCTCCGATAGTCAAGAAGATATTCGAGATGACAGTTAAAGAGGGTTACGGCTCATATCGCATGGCTGACTTTCTGAACAGTCACGGCATCAGAACCCATAATAACAGCAAATTTCAATGTAATACGGTTAATCGTATTCTTAAGAACAGGCTGTACTGCGGTTATCTTGTGTCAGGCGGTGTTGAATCACCGTATATTGAAAGACTTCATATCATTGATGAAAATATCTTCGACCAAGCTCAGTTTATACTGAAACAACGCTCATCAAAGAATGAGGAAAAGCAACAGATAGCAAGGACTACCAAAGGCAGTACATTGCTGTCGGGAAATATATACTGTGCTCACTGCGGTCAGAAGATGGTATCAACAAGTTACATTGATAAATATGATAGAGCAGATGGCAGTCAGTATAAGGTTCGCAGGCAGAGATACATTTGCACAAATAAAGCAATGAAACGAGGTGCTTGTGACGGACAGTCGGCTTATGTGGCACACAGAATTGACGGTGCTGTGCTTGCAACATTAAGAGATTATCTCGCCAAAATCAAATCAACACCAAAAGATATAGCACTGGAAAAACGCTACAAATCCGAAATATCGGAGTATAGGAGAAAACAGACAAAGCTTGAAAAAGAAATTGAAAAGCTTAAAAGACAGGTGGTTGAATTGTCCGCCGAAATAGGACGCTCTTTACTCGGCGAAAGTCGCTTCACTCCCGATATACTGTCCACTTCTATTGACAATACAAACGATTTGCTCCATAAAAAAGAAATTGAATTAAGTGATATAAAGTACAAGCTTGCCAATCAGCAAAATGCGATGGGCAGGCTTGATTTTTATTATTCACAATTCAGAACTTGGGCAGACGAATTTGACAATTCAACAATGGAGCAGAAGAAAATGATAGCCTGTCAGCTCATAAGAGAAGTGAAAGTATCACGAGGTTATGAATTAGAGATTATATTCGACCTTAATTATGAACAATTCTTATCTCTATAAAGCCTAATAGATTGAATTTACAAATTTATTCTGCTATAATATTTTCAGCTTAGAAGTGGGTGAATATATATGAGCGAAGAAAATAAGATACAAATTTTTGAAGATAAAAAGATTCGTACTGCGTGGAATGAGTCGGAAGAAGAATGGTATTTTTCCATAGTTGATGTAATTTCAGTTCTGACTGACAGTAACGAACCTCGTCGTTACTGGAGCGATCTTAAGCGAAAGCTTAAAGCTGAAGGAGCAAACCAGTTGTACGAAAATATCGTACAACTGAAAATGCAATCTCCTAAGGATGGTAAAAATTACAAGACGGATGTTGCAAATACAGAGCAACTTTTGAGAATAATTCAATCTATTCCGTCACCAAAAGCAGAACCTTTCAAAATGTGGCTTGCAGAAGTTGGTCGAGAGAGAATTGATGAAACCATAGATCCTGAACTTACCATAGAGAGAGCCCTTGAAACATATCTGAAAAAAGGATATAGCAGAGAGTGGATAAATCAACGACTTCAAGCTATACAGGTGAGGAAAGAACTTACTGACGAATGGGATTCTCACGGCGTGAAACAAGGTGTAGAATATGCAATTCTGACTGATGAAATTACAAAAGCTTGGTCAGGAATGACAACTCGGCAGTACAAAAATCTCAAAGGACTTAAAAAGGAAAATTTGAGAGATAATATGAGTACGCTTGAATTGGTTCTAAATATGTTGGCAGAAGCTACTACAACCGAGATTTCCAAGGAGAAAAATCCTCAATCATTTTCTGAAAACAGAAGTGTTGCAAAGGAGGGCGGAGAAGTAGCCGGAAATGCACGAAAAGATATTGAGGAAAGAACAGGAAAACCTGTTATTACTTCAAAAAATGCTGTTGATTTTTCAAATCTCATTTCCAATGTAATAGAAAATGATTTTGATAAAAGTGAATAAAGTATTCTGATTGCCTTGTGAGTTAAAAAATCCCGCAAGGCTTTTATTATATCCCAATTTCAAGTTTATTCCTCGGATGTTTGGAAGACAGAATATTCTTCTGTTTGTTGATACTCGTATGCGTGTAAATCTGCGTTGTGGTAATGGAGCTGTGACCCAGCATTTGTTGAATATAGCGTATGTCAACATCTTCTTCAAGCAGTAGAGTTGCAAAAGAGTGACGAAACATATGCGGAGTAATGTGCAGCGGCACTTCTGCACCGATTGCATAGTTGGTAATCATATTACGAACAGATTGTTCAGATAGACGGTTGCCGAGTCTATTTATAAAGAAAAATTTGTTGTTTGCTATTTCAAATTTAAATGATTGATTATACTTTTTGAGCAACTCCTGAACATTTTGATTGCAGATTTGAATCAGGCGTTCTTTTGAGCCCTTTCCGTAAATTTTGATTATGTAATCATTAAAATCAATTTGTTCAGTCGTGAGTGTGCATAATTCTGAAATCCTCATTCCGGTGGCAAACAGTAACTCAAGTATGAGTGCATTCCGCAGAGCAACTTTCTTAGTATAGTCAGTTTTAGCTTTGGTAAGTTGTAGATAAGCAAACCTAATAATTTGCTCAATATTATTTATGGGAATAGTTTTTGGGAGAATA
The DNA here is from genome assembly GCA_900552525.1 of Candidatus Gastranaerophilales bacterium. Classification (GTDB taxonomy): domain Bacteria; phylum Cyanobacteriota; class Vampirovibrionia; order Gastranaerophilales; family Gastranaerophilaceae; genus CAG-196. Next base: position 5,549 of record UNSK01000061.1, read on the forward strand.
AAGGGTTCTTTATACTTGATTTGTATCTTATGAAAAGGGTTAATATCAATAAGTTCCTCAATTTCAAGATAGTGAAAAAATGCTTTTAGCGAAGCGATTTTACGCTTCACACTCTTGGGTTTGTACTTAAAATGCAGTAAATCAATGTATTGCTCAATGGATTTTTTGTTTGTCCATTCAATAGCAGATTCCATAGTGAATTCAAAATACTGCCTTAAATCAATAGTGTATGATTTTATCGTTTTCTGATCAAGATTTTTTCTTGAAAGGCAAAAGTTTAGATAATCAGTTGTTAGATTATTTGCTTGTACATTTTTTATTTCCATCGCATATAGCTCCTTATATTTAATAAAATTATTATGCAATAGAAAACAAAGAAAGTCTATTCAAATGCCTAGATTTATTTTGCATAAAAGTATGTTTATAAAGCAGTGAACAAGATTCTATTATGCAAAATACATAAAAATACCGTGTGAAATTTTATAACTGATTTGCGTAAAAGTTATTTAAATATTTATCAAATTATGTTATAATTGACACCATAAAGGGTGATTATAAATATTTTTATATTATGTACCCGAAATATAGATTTAGTTAAGGCTTAATACTTTTTTCTTAGAATGAAATTAAGCACTACATAGACATACACCAGTTGAATGTAAGCTGTGTAGCGTATTTTGTTAACAGAAATGTATTATTGACCTTACCTGAAAATAATGAATAAAGGATAACTTACAATTATCTATAACTTAAAACAGGGTGATTCTATATGCTTTTGGAATATCAAATTAGGAACTTAAAACATTTAGAATTAGCACTACAGACAACCGATACAATAACGATTATTGGTCAACCTAAAAGTGGCAGAAAAACAGTTATATCTAGTTTGAATTTTGAAAAAAGCTTATTTATTAGTATTGTACCATATACAAATCAGTATCAAAACTGTAGTGATTTCTTAACTGCAATTAAAAACATAAAAGTATTAACATTAAATTCATATGAAATCTCGCCCGAATTCTCTATAGGAGATATTCTTTCTATTGGTATTGAAAGGAAAGAATTATTTGAATTAGAAAATCATTTAATAAAGAATATCAAAAGGGCTTCTCGAAAATATAAAATTGTATTAGTTGTTGAGAATTTTAATGATCTGGATAACGGAACAAAAGCTCTAATCAATAAGATACGTTCTTCCAAGATAAAAAATAGATTAAAAAAAGGATTAGTTTGTATTTTTATTCCAGATAAACATGATATAAATAATATTATAGGAAAAGATATTTATTTCGATAAACTTAATTTTAATGAGCAAAACTCTCGTAGCATCTTTACTGCATTAAATCTAAATTCTGATATTAATCTAACCAATGAGGTAATGTGTTTTATACTTAAAAACGCAAATGGAAATATTGAATTGATATCGTCAATTATAAATGATATTAACCACAAAAGAATAGATGAAGATCTAGATTTGCTTGACATAAATAATAATATAGAAAAACTTGTAAACAACAAAATTAATTTAGAAGAATTTTCTGATAAATTAAAATATATTTTAAATGTTATAGCAATTAGCAATAAATACTTTTCTGATTTAGACTTATCATTCCTGTTGTCAGAAGAAGTGAATATAATAGATTATTATATGAATTTCGCAGATGAAAATAAATATGTAAATCAATCTAACAATTGCTATCAAATCATATTTGGGATAATAAAAAAAATCTTTTCAACAATTCCGAAAGAACAAAAGATAAAAATTTATAACGATATTGTAAAACTAATAAATGCTTATTATCCAAATCAATATCAAGAAAAATATGCATTTGCGAAACTCGCAAACAATCGAAAAGCAAATACATATTTACTTCAAGCTATATTTCAACAAATACGAAATGAGGGGAATGTTAGAAAGGAAGAATTTTCTTTATCAGAAGATGAATACGTTATTGTCGACAACTATTTTAAAGCATACTCAAAAGCAAATAACAACAATTACGAAGATTCTATACAAACAATAAATGACATTATCGAAGTACATATACTTACATCTCCAATAAAGGAAGAATTTTTATTGCTAAAAAGCCAGTCTCTAATTAAGTCGATTGATGGAAGAGATCGTAAAGAAGCAATTGAGATTTTAAACTACGATGAAAAAAATTATAATATCGATGAATACCTTAGATATAGAATCGAAACTCGCAAAATTGCAGCCCTTATACACAACGGTAATTACAAACAAGCGCAAATTCAAAGCACAAAGATGGAGAATAAATTTCTAAACATTATAAATGAAAACCATAGTCCTGGTATTGAGTATTATCTAAATGTTATATATCGAAAATATAGTAATATACACTCCTACGAAAGCAGTATTGTTGCAATTAACAAAAGCATAGAATATTTTTCAAAGAATCCAAATTATATCAAAGAAACATATATCTCACTTAACAACGCATTAGCACTAAATTTGATAAACGGTAATCAAATTGATGCACTCAGAAATATAGAGAAAATAAAAAAATTAAGAGAAGAACACTTTAATTATCGATTTCCCAGAGAAGAGGTGTATGAGAATAATGGTTTAATATATCAATTAATCTATGGTGATAGAGAATATGATATATGTACATCCTTTGAGAAATTATACGAAAAAACTATGGGAATGGCGGATAATATATTTATTTGCTCTAATTATGCTATTTCATTAGCATTATTTGATCAAATAGAAAAATCTATTTCATTACTTGAGGATAAATACAATGACCCATCTGTCAAAAATGACAAAGAAGGTGTTTATAAATATCGAGTTTTTTGCAACTATGCAATTTTGGATTTTATGCAAAATAAAGATAAAGAAAGAGCACTAAAAATATTAAGTGATGTGTATATTTCAAAAGAAGATGTACATTATTCTGAAAGATCGACAGAATTGAATACCATTATTAAGACTATCAAAAACTTTGATAAATGCAGTTCTGCTTCCGAATGGATGAATGCATATAAAAGTAATGTAGAGTCAATTAAAAATTATTTTTGTTTACATCAGCAGGGCTTTTTATTTACAACATTATTTGATTGGGATGACGAGTGATAGTTATTCCGATAATAAGATTTAGTAAATCAGAATACTCACTAAATCCTAGTTGCTTTAATGATTCAGAAGGAGAAGCAATTTCTATGAGATGAGGGTTAGAATTAATATCGGTAATAAAGAAGTTATCAGCCTTGTCTATTCTACAATCGATTCTTCCCATACCCTGTAAATTCATTATCTTCGCAACCCTAACAATACTTGATGAAATATCTTGCGATAATTCTGGATTGAATTCATCAAAATTATAAAACTCGTAACTATGTGTTCTGCGAGCATCATAATCAAGAATTTTTTCTCCTATATAATTTTCGCCCTTAATCTTAATCCCCTGCGGCTTTAAACAAAATGCTTCATTTCCATCATAACAAAACGGAAATTCAACTTCATATCCTTCAATAAACTTTTGAAGGATAACTCGGCAACTATATTTAGTGGATAAATTATATAAGAAATCTATTTTTGCATCTGAAAAGGTAAATACATTTTCAGATGTAAGACCGATACTTGAACACTGGTTTTCAAGTTTGGCAATTACTTTTGTTCCTGTTTCTGGTTTTCCAGAAATCCAATTTAATTTTGCATCATACTCCCAGGTAGGGCAAACTGGGCATATACCATTTAAAAGTTTGTACCAAAAATACTTTTCTCTTGTCAGACTACAAACCATAGGATCACTGTTAGTATGTATAATACTATTCATTTCACAAAACAACGGAATTAGAGACTTCCTTCCATGGACAATGCCTTTTTGTGCAAAATTAAACACTATAATAGGTTTATAATAATTATTACGTATCCGATGTGTTAAAACATCATAGATGAAATCCATTTCATCATAATATGAAATAGTTTCAAAGCCTTCGCTTTTTAAAGTATCGACAATCTGATTGAATTTTTGCAAAGCATAATATTCTGAAACGATAGATGTACCGTTTGTGTAATCTTCATCGACTTTAGTAATTTCCTTGGCATTACCCACAATTGCAATTACAACTTTTTTTGAATATTCTTTACTTTTTCTAATGTAATTATTAATT
>UNSK01000062.1 GCA_900552525.1 Candidatus Gastranaerophilales bacterium
AAATATTTTTACAATATTTTACAACTAAAAGGTTTATATTTAAATATATTTATAATATGATGGTTTCATTAGGTGAAAATCTTTTATTCATAAAGATTTTTGAACCACCGGGTTAATTACAAAAAAGGAGGAAAAATGGAAGGTTTAATGAGCTTGATACACAATCACGCGATTCCTGTATCAGCCACTATTCTTCTTGTAGCATACATTTTTATTGCTACAGAAAAAATACCAAAAGTTACTGTTGCACTTTTAGGAGCAGCTTTGACTTTAATCTTAGGACTGCTGGGTCAAGATAAACTCGTTAACGGAGTTTTTGACCACGGCTATTTTATCAATTTTGTTGATTTTAATGTTATATTCCTTCTTGTTTCAATGATGATTATTGTATCGATTGCAACAAGAAGCGGAATGTTCAACTGGATTGCTAATGAAATGCTAAAAATGACAAAAGGAAATCCTAAATACATATTGATTTCTCTTGCATTTTTTACAGCTATAGTATCAGCTTTTCTGGACAACGTTACAACCGTAATCTTAATCATGCCGGTTACTTTCGTAATTGCAAAAGAATTAGATATCAATCCAATCCCGTTTTTAATTACAGAAATATTAGCATCCAATATCGGCGGAACTGCTACTCTTATTGGAGATCCACCGAACATTATTATCGGAAGCGCAGCCGGATTATCTTTTATGGACTTTATAAAAGAACTTACAGGAATTGTCGCAGCTATTCTGATTGTTAATGTTGGATTATTAACATTTATTTTCAGAAAACAGCTTGTGGCGGCTAAAGAAAAAATGGAAAAAGTTGCACAGCTTGATAATTCACATACAATTACAGATAAAGCCTTAATGATTCGTTCAGGAATCATTCTCTTGCTAGTAATTATTGGTTTTATGCTTCACGATATTACACATATTCAAACCTGTGTAACTGCAATGGCTGGTGCAGCATTTTTACTATTATTTGAAAAACCTCAGAAAATTTTTAATGAAGTTGAATGGAACACTATTTTCTTCTTCATAGGTTTATTCATTATTATCGGCGGTTTGGAGCATGCCGGCGGTATTAAACTTATGTCAGAATGGCTTCTAAACGTAACAAACGGTTCTCAAAAAGCAACAGCTATGATTATTCTGTGGGCATCCGGAATTTTATCAGGCATCATTGATAATATTCCATACACAGCAACAATGTCACCTTTGCTTGTAGAGGTCCAAAAGGTTATGGGTGCTGATTACACATTCCCGCTCTGGTGGTGTTTATCACTTGGAGCGTGTCTTGGCGGAAATATGACAATAATAGGCGCTGCGGCAAATGTTATTGTATCAGAAACAGCGGCTTCAACCGGACATCCTATCAGGTTTATGTATTTCTTAAAATACGGGGTTCTGGTTACGATAATTTCACTCGTAATGAGCACAGTTTACATATGGTTTAGATTTTTAACATAGATTAGAATTCAGGAGGACGTTTTAAAACGTCCTCCAATTTTAATTAGAATTGTTGCAACTATATCACTGCCGGGTCTTTTTTCTGCTTTCGAAGAACATGTAACTATTGCAAAGGTTCATAAGTTTTATTCACAAATCAATGAAGCACTAAATAGGGCTATTGTAGAACATGGCACGGTCAATAATTGGTCATATTTATGGGAGGGAGAAGATACTATAGGATGCATTGCTGACACGTATTATAAACTAATTTAAATTCTGCCGGATGGGGATGTTCCAGCTACATCATTCGGAATGGAAATATGAAATATCTTCATAAGAAATAAATTTGACAGTTCTTTCTATTGTTGATAAAATATTTTTTTCTAAAGGAGATTTATATGAAATATTCAACAGACGGAACTCAATACCATATTGGATTAAAAGAAGGAGATATTGGAGAATACGTAATTCTACCCGGAGATCCTAAAAGGTGTAAAAAAATTGCATCGTATTTTGATGATGCAAAGCTTGTAGCAGATAGAAGAGAATTTACTACATACACAGGTTTTCTCAACGGAGTTAAAGTCAGCGTAACCTCTACAGGCATAGGCGGCCCGTCTGCAGCCATTGCATTAGAAGAGCTTGTTAAAGTCGGCGGACGTAATTTTATCAGAGTAGGTACATGCGGCGGTATGGATCTAGGTGTTAAAAGCGGCGATTTAGTTATTGCAACTGGTGCAATCAGAATGGAAGGTACTTCAAAAGAATACGCACCTATAGAATTCCCTGCGGTTGCAAATTATGAAATCGTAACAGCTTTAATTAACGCAGCTAAGAAGCTTAAACAAACATATCATGTTGGTGTTGTTGAGTGCAAAGACTCTTTTTACGGACAGCATAGCCCTGATATTATGCCGGTAAATTATGAACTTATTAATAAGTGGAACGCCTGGTTAAAACTTGGTACACTGGCATCTGAAATGGAATCAGCGGCTCTGTTCACTGTTGCTAGTTATTTAAGAGTTAAAGTCGGTTCTATATTTCTTGTTGTAGCAAATCAGGAAAGAGAAAAACAAGGGTTAGAAAATCCGGTTGTTCACGATACAGATTCTGCAATTAAAACAGCAGTAGAAGCTATAAAATTATTGTTGTAAAATTATCATATGATTATTTGTATATTTCCGGGAACATTCAATCCTATTCATGAAGCCCATCTTAGAATGGCAGAATTTGCATTGAATTATTATAAATTCGAAAAAATAATCTTTATTCCGGCTTACATACCGCCGCATAAAGAAATAAATTCAAATTTAGCCAGACATCGTTTTAATATGGTTAAACTTGCAATAGAAAAGAACCCGAAATTTTTAATTTCTGATATTGAGTATAGAAGTGATAAAAAATCATACTCGTTAATCACGGTAAAAGAAATTATCAAGCAATACAACATAAAAGGAAAGCTAAATTTTTTGATTGGAACCGATGCGTTCGACAAAATTGAAAGCTGGTATAAAGCAGATGAGCTTAAAGATTTAGTACACTTTATCGTCTTTCCGCGCGGAGTAGAAATATCTGAAAAAGATGGTTTTGATTATGAAATGGCACCGCTTAATTTTCTAGACATCTCTTCTACAAATATCAGAAAAGACCATAATAGTAATATTGAACAAGTAAAGGATTATATAGAAAAAAATGACCTGTACATATGAATATATTGATAACTGGCTTAAAATAAATTTGTCGCCGGAAAGATATGAACACTCTCTCGGAACTGCCGAATGCGCAAGAGAACTGGCTGAACGTTTTGGAGAAAACCCTGAAAAAGCATATTTTACAGGCTTGATTCATGATTGCGCAAAGTGTCTGCCAAAAGATGAAACACTACATATTATCAAAACCTTTCTAAATCTTGAAGATGGCGAACTGTGCAGTCCAAAGACTCATCATGCACCGGTCGGTGCATATATTGCAAAAAAAGAATTTAAGATTGATGATGAGGAAATCTTATCAGCGATAAGATGGCATACAATTGGCAAGGTTAATATGACACCTTTTGAAAAAATAATCTTTCTTGCTGATAAAATTGAAACACGCACACGACCATGTGAAATATGTGAACCAATTAGAGAAGCTCTTAATGAAAGTTTAGACAAAGCGTTGCTGCTTTGTTACAAAAATACAATTAAAAGCCTTGTCGATAGAGATTTAAGAATATGCACAGCTACAATTGATATATATAATAGTCTTTTGTAATTTTCTCCCCCTTTGCTGAAATAAAAAAATATAGTATAATTAGGGTATGAGGAAGAGGTTAGCTGGATTATTATTAATAAGTTTATTGTCAATGAGTACGGCTATTGCTGATATTCAGTATCAAGGTCATGCAGAATTTGACGACCAATTCTCTGAACCTGATAAAGAACTTTTTACCGGCAAGAAAGAAACTCTTGAGAAAAAAGATATTATAGAAATGACGGTATCACAGGTATTAGACGGTTCTTTTTCTCTGGAAGGCGACGAATTTTTTGCAGAAGTTACAAGTGATGTTATCGGAGATAAAGGCGTAATAATCCCTAAAGGCACAGTTGCCCACGGTACTATTACCCAAACAAGCGAAGCCAAAAGGCTCGGCCGTGACGGGCATTTAAGCCTGAGTTTTGACTACCTTGTAACTCCTGACGGGCGAGAAATTCCTATCGAAGGTAAAATGTCTACCAAGCTTCACCCGCTTAAGGCTGCTACCAAAATAATTGCAACAGACGTAGGATATACTGCTGTAGGCGGAGTTGCAGGCGGTTTATTTGCCATTCAAGCTCTGGGTTTAGAAGCTGCGATAGCTTCTCAGGGTTATACTGTTGCAGGAGGAGCCGCTATCGGCGGTACAATTGGATTAGGCATGTCTTTGTACAGAAAAGGAAAAAATGTTTTAATTGCACCGGGGGATGAAATTAAAGTCCGTATCCTTTCTAATGTCGAACTTCCGGTATATAGAGATGAAGCTTTAAAACAAAAAGAGGTAAAATATCCAGGACTTGATATTAGAATTGCAAATATTTTGTATGAAAAAGATCCGTTTGGAGAAGTTAATACAATAACACTTTCACTCTCTATTTCTAACATGTCAAAAAAAGCCTTTTCCGGTATGGATTTGGCATTGATGAATGACTACAATGCAGTCTATAATCCTTCAATATTTGGGGATACAAAACTTTTATTCTCACAACTAAAACCAGGTGATAGATTTGCCGGAAGAATTTCGTTTTCTGTAAATAACGTTAAACAATCATTCTGGCTCGTTGTAAATGACAGGGCTACAAATAAACCGCTTGCTAAAATTTCTCTGGATAATGCCTATAAAAATGTATCCAAAGATGTAAAAAAACGCAACGACAAAATGCGTAAAGGCAAAAAGAATTACTACAAAGAAGAAAGCCCGTTTGATATTTAACAAACAAGAGGAACTAATCTAAGTCATAATTGAGCATTGAAACTACATTTACGCCTGACGCTTCAATTTTTTCCCTGCCCTTTAGCGGATCAAGTTCAATTATAAAAGCAGAAGCTACTACATCAGCTCCGGCTTTTTTAACAAGATTACAAGCAGCTGCAGCTGTACCGCCTGTCGCTAGCAAATCATCAATAACAAGAACTCTATCACCAGCTTTTACAGCATCTGCATGCATTTCAATAGTATCCGTTCCGTATTCTAAGTCATAAGTTTCTTTAATAGTATCTGCCGGCAGTTTATTTGGTTTCCTTACAGTAACAAAGCCTGCATTGAGTTTACAGGCAAGAGGTGCACCAAAAATAAACCCTCTTGATTCAATTCCGGCAACATAATCAATATTTTCATCTTTAAACTTTTCATAAAGAAAATCAATACACATGTTAAACGCCTTAGCATCTTTTACAATAGTAGTTACATCAAGAAACAAAATTCCTTTTTTCGGAAAATCAGGAACCTCTCTTACATGTTCTCTTACATACTGAAAATTATTAACATCTGTCATCATCTATTCATACCTCGTTATTATACCAAATACTAAACTGTTACGCTTTCTACTGCGTTATTTTCTTCTTTTATACCTACCGCTTCCTGACGGGATTCTTCTTCTTTTACAAGCCCATGAGCTGTTTTTCCCCAGTTCATATCTTTCTTGCAGAATAATATTTTACCACAAATAAACAATTCCATAGGAAACCATATAATTAAAAAGTAAATTGTTGTTTCGAACGCCTGCTTTAATGCGCTCATCCTCGGCACATAATCATATTTTCTTAAGCTGTAACGAATTGCAAAAAGGAAACCCAAACCTACAACAAGAGAAACTATCAATGATGACCACAAAACATTATGAAGGCTGTAAGGATCAATCTTATCTGTAAGTAATTTTACAATTCTGAAAAATACTTCCATCATAAACCACAGAGGCATAATAAACTGTGTTATATAAATTGCCATATCCAGCCTCGCACGAAGTGACATTTTTTTAGATTTCATTGCCTCTGCAAAGTACTCAAGATATCTTCTAATAGTACCCTCCAGCCATCTTCTGCGCTGCCTGAACAGAGGCATAAGATAAACAATACCTTCCTCGTAAACACAAGCATCAAGACAAAAACGCACGTCCCATCCTTTTATATGAAGCCTTGTGGACATATCTAAATCATCAGTAATTGTATAGTTATTCCAACCGTCAATATCTTCTAAAGCCTTACGTTTGATAAGTTCGCCATTGCCTCGAAGCTCAACAGCACCTTTAACAGCATCTCTTCCTACCTGCAGATAAGTATCTAAAGTATACTCGTTATTCTGACATCTTGTAAGGAAATTTACATCCTTATTTCTAATAATCTTTCTTGCTTGAACAGCCCCGACATCTGCTGGTTCTAAATTTGGAACAAGTTTCTTTAAAAAATCAGAATCAACTGTTGCATCAGCATCAAATACCAGAACAGCATCCCCTTTTGCAATAACCAGAGCATCATTTAATACAGCAGACTTTCCCGGGAAAGCTCCCTGCTCACGTATAAGAGCTTTTACATTCTCATGCCTTGCCTCTAAGTCTTTAATGATTGCTGCTGTATTATCCGTACTTCTATCATCAATTATAATTACTTCAAAAAACGGATAGTCCATGCCTAAAATGTTCTCAACAGTATTGGCTATTACATATTCTTCGTTATGAGCAGGAATCATAATACTAACAAAAGGTTTATAATTCTCATTCACAACTGGCGGATGTTTCTTCAGCTTACGCTTCTGATACTTTGTCGCAGCTATAGAATACAATCCGTAAATCACCATACACACACATAAAATAACGAAACCTACAGTTGTATTTACGTAATTCTGAAAGACGTATAAAAATACGCCCAAGCAAGATAATATTATAAATAAAAGAAATCTTTCTCTCATAATCTCCCCAACACTAAGTAAATTATATCAAAAATATTAAGTTATGTTGTGATTATCGCAATTTTTTAAACCAAACTTTACATTTCTTAATAAAATACATAAAAAAAGGCAATTTTTTAAAAGTTAAATACTTTATATATACATAAGAGATAACAAGAGAGGAAAGAGCAAAGATGTTATTCACTACAGAAACAATTTCAAACGAAGAAATCAAATCTATCAATAACTTCTTTAATGACTTTGAAGCAGTAGAAACAGTTGCTCCGGAAAAAGCTGAAGAAGAAACAACTGTTGTTAAATATCTTCATTCTCTTGTTACATCTTGCTACGCAAAATCAGTTGAAGATATTGCAAATACAAAAGTTGGTAACAGAATCGTAAGAAAAAGAAACTTGCAGCAGGTAATGCAGGAATCTTTCTTCTATGGTGCTAACAGATTTGGCAACAACTTCATAGCATAGTTATAACGCAACTTCAAAAAGTAAAAACACTCTCTTATATTATATAATCTTACATCTTACAAAGTTTTAGCCCGCCTTCGCGGGCTTTTTATTTAATATCTTGTTCTGAAAGACCCGCGATAGTTACCGACATTATCTGTCATTACACCACGCCCGCCAGGAAAAGTTCTAAAACTACCTGTACGGTTTCCGTAATTATCAAATGTTGTGAATCTTCCACCGGATAGAGGCCTTACGGTACCAACCTTATTTCCCTCTGCATCAAAAACATGAGTACGGTTTGCCGGAGCTCCTCTAAATGTTTTTACCATGTTATTATTTTGATCGTACATGACTCTTCGGCCATTCGAATAATCTCTCACACGACCTTTATAATTTCCAGAATTGTCATATAAACTGTAATTTCCATTACCAGTTCCTCTGATTGTTCTAACAGAAGAATTTGATGGTTCATAAATATTCGTTGTTTCAGCCCAAACGGGAAGTCCTATTATACATAAAATTAATAATATTTTTTTCATATAATTATTTTACCAGATTTCTATCAGGAGATAATCCCCTCCTTGATTAATTGTTCTTTAATTTCTCTTTTGGTTTGAAATTCTTTACCGGATTTGTCTGTTAATCTCTTTAGAAGCATTATTCCCGGAGTAATTACACCTAGAGCTAAAATACAAGCTCCTATATTATTGATAATAGATCTTCTTTTCAATTTTCTCACACCTTTAAAGAATTCATCACAAGTTTCTTTACCAAGTGAACTCTTGTATTGATTATATAATTCCGAAACCTGAGAGCTGACATTTTGCACTTCTTTTAAATCAATATACGCTCTGGTATCAATCTTATTTGAACCTTTTAAAGTTGTTATCAAATCAGATTGTTTTGCAATTTGTACAATTTTGTTATCAGGATTTTTATGCAAGAATTCATATAGATTAACCTTAGATGTATTAGCAGCATTGAACTCTTTTAAACTAGCTTCAATGGATCCATCAAGAAAAGCCTGCTTAAATTTACTATCTTCCAACACTCTTGAATCCAGTGTTATTGATTTGCCATGTTTTGATTTTGCATTCTTTTCCATAAATTCCTGAATTTTTTTACCTGCATAGTATAGGAAGAACAGACAAGAGCCTTCTTTGATTGCATAGCCTATGAACTCTTGAGAACTTCTTGAATCAGTTAATCTCTCAGTTGTTATAAAACCATCCATAATATACATATTTTTTACAGGCGAGAACGCAAATTCTTCGACAACCTTTCCAATTCCTTTAAATGCCGGTTTATTAGCATTATTATTTTCTTCTTGTTTAGCCTTCTTAGACTCGTTATACTCTTTAATCAGATTTTTTCTAATTTTTTGCTCTGTATAATACTGTTTAAGCCGTGTCATTCCAACATAAGTCACCGCAGCCAAAACAGTAGATACTGCAAATTTTGTTGCTGCAAGATTTTTAAACAACCTTTTTTTATTTTCGGCTTTTTCTAAATTCTTCTTAATTTCTTCTGTTGGGGCGTATTGTTTTATCTTCTTAAAAATTTCAGAATCCTTTAAATTTCTCGGGTCAATTTTAGAGTCTAACCCATAAGCTTTAAAAACTGTCTTATCAAATATCCATTTAAAAGCAGGTATACCCCCGAGCCACAACGCTTCTGTGCCAAATTCGTCTATGAATCTGTCAAAACCTTCTTCTTTACCTGTAGCGTATGAACCTGCTGTCATGCCAAGACAGCTTGAGGCGTCCTTTACCCCTAAAGGTACTAATGAATTGGGATTGCCCAATGTAGAATATATCTTTGCTGCATTTACCAACATAACCCTACAACCCCCATATTAAATTCATTAATTTTTTGCTGTGTTTGTTCATATTCGACCTTCCTTTCTGTGTAAATCACGTAAAGCAAAAAAATTGCCTGTATATTAACATTTTTTTACAAAAAAAGAACTTCCCGCTTATAGGAAGTTCTTTTTTGTATCTATAACTTAAACTTAGCCTACAAGTTCGGTATCGTCCGACTCGGAAGCTTTAACCATGATAGCATGCTCTACAGGATTTTCTTTCTTGTAAGCGCTGTCACTTGCAGCTTCCTCAAAACCAAACTCATCTCGGGCTTTCTTCATCTGAGTTTCATCAACCAGCTTTTTGGCTAATTCTGCTATTTCATAAACCAGCTTGTAACGATTATCAGTATTTTCGTTTAATTCCCAAGCTATTTTAATAATTTGATCCATTTTTACCTCATTATTTCAAATAATCAATTAATTTAACTATATAACGCTCAAAAACTTTTGTCCAGTAATAAAAAATATATATAATTTAATATTTATTTACAA
>UNSK01000063.1 GCA_900552525.1 Candidatus Gastranaerophilales bacterium
GATAAAATTGAATTAAAATATTTTGAGTTTAATAATCTTGTAACAAATTTCTGGATAATAAAAGAATTTCTTGATAGAGATAATGAAGTTTATATTACAACAATTCCTAATTTATCCTTAAAAGAAGATATAGCTTATACAAAATGCTATGAAACTTTTGTTTCAGATAATAATATTTTTTATAAGGATGTAAAACTTGAAAAACTGATTGATGATTTTGACATTGTAATGTTTAGACCAGATCCTCCGGTTGATATTGATTATATTAATGCAACCTATATTTTTGATTTTGTATCAAAACCTCAGGTAATCAATTCTCCTTCCGCGATAAGAGATTTCAACGAGAAGCTGCATAGTGTTTATTTCAAAGACTTAATGTCAGAAAATATTGTAACCGCCTCGCTCAATTCTATTGAAGAATTTCTTGCAAAGCATAAACAAATTGTATTAAAGCCTTTAAACAGATGCTTTGGTTCTGGCGTAATGTATTTATACGAGGGTGATCCGAATACAAGAACTATAATTAATACTATGACAAACAACGAAACTACACTTGTTATGGTGCAAAAATATCTTCCAGGAGTAAAAAGAGGAGATATCAGGGTGCTTACACTTGGTGATAAAGTCTTAAACTACTGTGTGAGAAAACTTCCTACGAACGATGATTTTAAATTCAATACGCATAATGATAAATTTATAGAAAAGGCTGAACTTTCTCCAGAAGAGTTACAAAACTTTACCGGTGTAGCAAAAACTTTAAACAAAATGGGAATTTCTATGGCCGGTCTTGATGTTATTGACGGCAGAATTATAGAAGTCAATGTTACAAGCCCGTGTTACTTTATAAAAGAAATTAACGGCTTATATGGAGTTAAGCTTGAACGAGAAATCTGTGACTTTTTGTTGACACAAGCCTTGTTATCCTTATAAAAATATTGTATAATTCAATTAGATGGTGGATATTAAGATTTAGTGTCCGTTGTATATTGTTATATATGGTATAGTTAAATAAGAAGGATGATTATGAAAAAGCATATTTTAGTAATATTAAGCGTTTTGATATGTACAATGAGCATGGCTGTAGTTGACGCAAAATCAACAACAAGTCCGGCTTTGGCTTCTGCAATAAAAATGTATAAGACTAAAAATTACTCAGGATGCTATATTGCATTAAATGATATTGTAAAAAAAGATCCTTCTAACGCATTAGCATATTATTATTTAGCAATGTCTTCTGCTCAGATTGGCAAAAAAGATGAAGCTATAGATAATTATACAAAAGTTATGTCACTTTCTCCTAATGGAGTGCTTGGTAAATATGCTGCCAAAGGTAAAGTGTGCTTAGAAAATCCTGATAAATGTCATGAACCAGAAGAAGCTGCTGATCCCGATGATGCTTTTATTCGCGGCGGTTTTGGATCAGGTTTCTCTGAAAAAGTGAGAAGCGATTATGAAAAACAAAAAATTGAAAATCTTATGCGTGAAATGAACAGGGGAAAAGATGTTCAACCGCAAAACTTTAAGGATTACAAGGATTTCTCAAGCCAAGCTCCTACAAATGACGAAATTGTTGCAGCTTTGCGGGTACTTCAAAGAGCAGGATTGAGCGATTTAGTTCGTGGTAATAATGTAACTGATTTGTCTTTGCTGACAGGCAATCAGGGGTATAATAACGAAAATGCGGTATTAAATATGCTGACAGGGAATGGCAGCTCATCGCTTAATCCGCAGGTGATACAATCATTGTTGACTAATCAAATGTCAATTGGTTTTTAAGAAAGTAAGAGAATGAAGTTAACGACTGTTAGATTTGGTGAAATTGATATAGACGAAAGCCGTATATTTGATTTTGTTCTTCCATTAATTGGTTTTGATATGCTTAAAAAATTTGTTATATTAGAGCCAAACAAAGAAACTCTTTTCAAATGGCTTCAATCTGTAGAAGATCCGGGACTGGCGTTTCCTATTATATCAGTTTCAAATTTGAATTTTGATTATACTATTGATTTGCCGGATAATGTTGTAGAGGCATTAAAAATTACAAATGTTGAAAGTCTGCTGGTTATGAATATAACCTCAATTCCGCAGGATGACCCAAAGGGTACAACAATAAATCTATTGGCTCCTCTTGTTTTCAACATTGATACACAAACCGCAGGACAGGTTGTGTTATCTGGTTCAGGATATGACATAAGTTACCCTATGTTTAAAAATAATTAATAATTTTAAGGAATAAAATGCTCGTAATTACTAGAAAAAACGGTCAAAAAATAATGATTAACGACAATATTGAAATAACTATTGTCGAAGCTAAGAATGGGGTTTGTAAAGTCGCGATAAAAGCAGACAAGGATGTTAAGATTTATCGTGAAGAGATTTATTTGCAAATTAAGCTCGCAAACTTGATTGGCAAAAATACAAATGTTTCTGCAGTTGATTCTGTATCAAATCTGATAAAAAGCGGTACTGTGCTTAATGATAAAGCAGGTGTGTCTTCTTCCACCGGAGAAGAAGTTGTTGTTGATGAAGAAAATAGCAAATCGACAAAAAGTTCAATAAGAATTAATAAAAAAAATGTTGAGTCTTAATAAAGATAATTTTTTCTTTTTTTATGATGACTGCTCTTGCATAAAACTTATACCGGATTCTTTAGAGCATGGATATCTTGCTGTATTAAATGACGATTTGGATGTTGCTGCAAAGATTTTTAGTAAAATAGATTCACCTAGAGCTAAGTGGGCTAAAATTCTTGTATCAATACTTAATGGGGTTTTGGAAGAATATCCTACTTATTTTCAGGTGCGCAACTTTTTAGAAATTGATTTAGATTTGCTCCTTAGAAATGAAAAGATTCATTATGTTGAATTGCTTCTGGGAGCACTGGAAATCCTGAGTACTGTTAATCAGGAGGTATATAAGTATGCAGGACGCGTAATGTATGTGAATAAGCTCTATTCAGCTGCTATTAAATACATGAATAAATCAAAAAAAATATATTATAATGATGCAGAATTACATTTTATGCTTGCAAAGTATTACCTGCACGTGAATGATTGCGAGCTGGCGCTGTTTTATATTGATGAGTGTTTAAAACTTATTCCAGATTATTATCCTGCACATCTATTAAAGCAAAAAATTGAAGAAAGATGGTTTTAATAGTATAATTTAACGTATGAAGGGTGATATTTTTGTAAATAATAATAAGACGAATATTTTTCAGTCAGGTTCGAATGAAAATAACTTTTTTGTACAGCAGGAAAGTTTTCAGGCGAATGATATGCCGACAGAGCCTGTTAGACGTCTTAATGATTATGATTATAATATATTGCGTGAAGATGCTTATAAAGATGTTTCAGATGAGCTGTTTAAGCTGGAATATAAGATTTCTCGTCTGGAAGAAGAACTTACCGGCGTAGATGGTCAAATTCAATCAGCACGTGATATAAGCGATTATGACACTGTTGAATATTTAATAAATAGAAAGAAACAATTGAAAGAAGATTTAGACGGGCTGGTTGAAATTTATAACGACAAAAGCCTTTCTGCAAAAATTTCCGGAAGTTTATTTAATATAATATCTCCTAATATAAAAAGCCATTTTGCGAAGCTTTCTAAAAACTTAAATTCCCTAAAGAATAATTTTTTATCAAGTATGTCTGGTAAATTTGCTTCTGTGCAAGAGTTAAAACAATCGCTTAATAAACTTGAAAATATCAACAAAAGTGTAGATGAATTGATGACACTTCAAACTCCTTACGGTGAAGCCGGGGAAAAATATGATCAGCTTTCTAAATACATAACCCGTGCAAACACTATTCAAGCTAAAATCTCACGATTGCTAAAGTAGCAAATTATTCTGGTTTATGTTAAAGTAAGTTTATTATGAAAAGAAAACCAATTATTGCAGTCGTAGGAAGACCAAACGTAGGGAAATCAACCTTTGTAAACAGACTTGTAGGCAGACGTCAGTCTATTGTAGATGACACGCCGGGAGTTACAAGGGACAGAATATATTTTGATGTAGAATGGCAAAATAAGCAATTTACTGTAATTGATACTGGCGGTATAATTCCCGGCGATGAAGATGATATTATGCTTTCTATATATGATCAGGCAAAAATAGCCTGTGAAAAAGCAGACAAAATAATCTTTATTGTAGACGGAATGGAAGGTGCTACGCCTGTTGATATTGATATAGCAAACATTCTTCGCCAATCTGATAAACCGATTTTCCTTGCAGTAAATAAGGTAGATTCTCATAACCAGATAACAATGATAAGTGATTTTTATTCTCTTGCTGTTGGTGACCCGATAGCAATTTCAGCTCTTCATGGTTCAGGCGGAGTTGGAGATTTGTTAGAAGAAATTACTGCTGATTTTACAGAAGATGAAAAATTTGAAGAAGATAAGACAATTAAAATAGCAATTGTAGGTCGTCCAAATGCAGGGAAATCATCTATTGTAAATGCTCTTCTTGGAGAAAAACGTGTTATTGTTTCTGATGTTTCCGGAACAACACGCGACAGTATTGATTCAAGATTAACTTATGAAAATCAAGAATTTGTAATTATTGATACAGCTGGAATTAGAAAAAAAGCAAAAGTTGACTACGGAGTAGAAAAATTTGCGGTAGACCGTGCTATCCGCTCGATTAGAGAATGTGATGTTGCACTTATGGTAATTGATGCTACAGAAGCTGTAAATGGTATATCAGATCAGGACAAAAAGATTGCTTCAATTATTACAGAAGCAGGCAAGGGCATGGTAATTGCAATCAATAAATGGGATTTGGTTGAAGATAAAAAATCAAATACTATAAACAAATTTGACCAGAAAATAGCACATGAAATTCCTTTTCTGGACTATGTTCCGAAGATATACATAAGCGCTGTTACACATCAGCGTCTTAACCAGATATTTGCAAAAGTTATGGATGTTCAGCACGAACGTTCAAAACGTATTCCAACAGGACTTCTGAATAAAGTGATTAATGAGGCATATGCCTTAAATCCACCGCAGACAATCAGAAATAAACGCTTGAAAATTATGTATTCCACTCAGGCTTCTATTGAACCGCCAACGTTTATTTTATTTGCAAATAACGAAGATTTAATGAAAGACCACTACAAACGTTATATGGAAAACAAATTGCGTGAAGCGTTCGGCTTTACCGGAACTCCTATAAGAATAGCTGTAAGAACACGCTCTGAAAAGAAGAAGTAAAATTATTATTTTATAATTATTATATCGCCTCGTTTAACTTCTTTTGAGAGTTGTTTTATGACTTCATTATCCATTCTTATGCAGCCTAGTGATGCGTATTTTCCAAGACTGGATTTGTTGCTGTTACCATGAATAAATTCTCCTGTGCGCGATTGTTCTCCATTATCAGGATTAATTTTATTTAAACAAATAATATTGGGCCCGTAAGCTCCGGGATTTTTTCTGCGTTTTGTACTTTTAGGAGCAGTTCTATAAGGGTACTTTTCTATGTGAGTGACAATGCGTACACCTTTATCTGTTGGTGTATTAGGTTTCCCGCTTGCAATAAGATAAGCCTTTTCTGCAACTCCAAGGCTATCATACTTAAACAAGACATTTTTGCTTAAATCTACTACAATTACAGCATTCTGTACTTTCCCATTTATTGATATTTCAGGATTTGGCGCTGCATTCAATACTGCAGAGTCTGAAGATCCCTCTGGAGGAGGTACTACTTTTTCAAATCTGTCTTTTTCTGATAGTTGTGCATAAAGTGGAGCTTTGTACATCGGTGCTGCTATAGCAAGTGTAAGGCCCAAAGTTTTTATGTAGTTAGATATTTTCATATTACTTAATCCTGATAATTTTTATTTCGCCTGGATTCATGTCCGTATGTAAATGCCTGCGAACCTGTTTAATGTTTTCTCCACCTGTAATAATCTCAATATTACTTTTTTTATTGATACCGCAATCCTTTATGCAAATTTTGTTCTGCGGATTTTTAAAATCAAGGTTGCCGATAACAATTATAGAAACTCCCTTAAGAGTTCTGGTAAAAGCAAAAACCCTATCATTGTCTGTCTTAAGTTGAGTAAAATTGCCTTTTGTAATTAAATCAATATTATCCTGTCTGAATTTATATGCTCTTTTAAAATTTTCTAAGATTTTATCATTATTGCCGCCTGGTTTGCGTGAAAAATTAAAAAGATCAAGTTTACCTCTGTGTACAAAATAATAATCATCATCCGTTTCTGTCATTTCAGCTTTTGTATTTGCCCATGGGTAAATGTATGTGTCACCTGTCATAAACCCGTCAATACAGTATGGATTAAACGGCAAGGTTGCATTTAACCAGGAAATCATGATAGAAAAATCTTCACCATGAAGCAAAACCGGACTTACTTCATCATGTGTTGTAAAACTTAATATAACACTTTTAGGCTCTCTGTATGAATTAAGAAGTTTTTGATTAAATCTCACATGCTCTATAAATTCATCCGCATTCCAATCTTTCAAGTTAAAGAAACTTCCATAATACCCATCAAAACCAGCCTGCAAAAGTTTATCATAAGGAGTGAACTGAGCATAAATACTTGGCGGTTCCCTCCAAGAATCCGATGCTTCTGCCAAAAATAAAAATTCAGAATCTTTAGCTCTTGTGTATTTTATAATTTCTACCCAGAAAGCAGAAGGCTTTATTGTTGCAACGTCAGCTCTAATACCATCGGCTCCGAGCTCGAGGACAAGATTAACAAATCTTTTATGTGTATCCAGTACATCCTGATTCAATCTTTTGTTTGTTCCTGTATTAAGCAGTCTAACATCTGTCCAGTCTGTCGGGACTATTGAACATTGTCTGCTGTCTTTAATAAATAATTCCGGATGTGTAAGGAACAAATCATATGCACCGCAGCTTGGTAAATCGATGATTACGCGTATGTTTCTTTTATGGCACTCATTAATAAATTTTTTTGCCTGCTCAATATCAGAAAGATTGGAATTTTTATCAACTAGTTGAGGATTTATGCTCCAGAAATCTTCAGCAGCATATACAGAACCTGCTGTACCTAGCGCTTTAAGCCTTCCTACCGGTGTAATTGGTAAAACATGCAATACATTTATACCTAAATTCTGTATCTCATCAAGTCGTTCTATTGCATTTAAAAAGTTTCCACCGGCTTCACCTTCATCAATGATTTCATTGCCGTTAATATCTTTTGCATTAAATGTTCTTAAGTTAATTCCGCATATATTAGCCTTATTTTTTAAAAATAAAGACCTTAAATCATTATTTTCTCCGGCAAAAACCATGCCGCCCGCTGCAGCTGCAATAATTAATGCACACGAAATTTTTTTTAACATAATCATCACTCCTTGATTTGGAATACACATTTAACACAGTGTGCTTTTGGCTGTAAAATCAAGTTATCCTCTAAATCATACATTTTAGCTATTCTTGTAACAAGAGGTTCACCGCAAAGCGGGCAGCGTAAATTAGTTTCATGATTTAAAATTCTTGATTTTATAACATCAATCGCATCATCACTTACAATCTCAAATTTAAACTCTCTTTCCCTCATTTTTAAATCCTGAGGTGAACATTTTAGAGCTCTCGCAAGCTGCTGCCTCTGTGTTACAGATAAAAATAATTCTTTCCCGGATTCAATATCCTCAAGAACATCAAGTTTTATATTAGTTTTATGAGCCAGCCCTGTTATAGATAAACCCGCTTTTTCCCGTTTCTTTTGTATAAATTCTGCTAAACTTTCCATAAGAATATTATACATGTAAAAAAATGTAAAATAACTACTTGATTTTTAAATTTTTGTATTTTATAATGTAGGAACGCGCTGAAAACAGAGCGTAAAGAAAAATGATTTACACAGGTGCCAACGGTAGCCATGGAATAATGGAAGGACACCACCGGAAAAGCCGAAATATAAACGTAGCATTTTTTATTTTAGGACATTGAAAATCTTGTATCGTTAAAAAAATAAATGTAACGAAATGTAAATAGCAAAAAATCAATTAGTTGACAAAATAAATTGATGATATAAGATAGAAAATGTTCGGAGAGGAAACCTCCGGTGTTGACAGAGCGCAAGACGCAGTTTGAGGAAATATAAGTAATCAAATAGTTAACACAAATTTAAACCCTTAACTTTGAATATAAATAGCAATACGAAGTAAGAAAAGATTATAAAAGTTTTATTAGCCTGATTAAATCAGGTATAGAATTTGAACCTTGACAACAGAATAGCTGAAGACGAATAAACTTGTTAATTCGTTGAATGATAGGACAACACAAGTTAAGCGTGAGCTTAGCGTTAAATGAGCTAGAAATCACCGCGAGGTGTTTTTTAATAACTTTCTGACAATGGAGAGTTTGATCCTGGCTCAGGACGAACGCTGGCGGCGTGCTTCATACATGCAAGTCGAACGCGAATCGGTAGCTTGCTACCGAGGAAAGTGGCGGACGGGTGAGTAATGTGTAGAGAATCTGCCCTAGAGCGGGGGACAACAGCTGGAAACGGTTGCTAATACCCCATATGAGCGTATCTGAAATGGTATTCTTGAAAACTCCGGTGCTCTAGGATGAGTCTGCATCTGATTAGCTAGTTGGGGGTGTAATGGACCACCAAGGCGACGATCAGTAGCTGGTTTGAGAGGATGATCAGCCACAATGGGACTGAGACACGGCCCATACTCCTACGGGAGGCAGCAGTAGGGAATTTTGCGCAATGGGCGAAAGCCTGACGCAGCAACGCCGCGTGATTGATAAAGCCCTTCGGGGTGTAAAGATCTGTCAGTGGGGACGAAACTTGACGGTACCCACAGAGGAAGCACCGGCTAACTCCGTGCCAGCAGCCGCGGTAATACGGAGGGTGCAAGCGTTGTCCGGAATCATTGGGCGTAAAGAGTTCGTAGGTGGTTTGTTAAGTTTGGTGTTAAATGCAGAGGCTCAACTTCTGTTCGGCATCGGATACTGGCAGACTAGAATGCGGTAGAGGTAAAGGGAATTCCTGGTGTAGCGGTGAAATGCGTAGATATCAGGAGGAACATCGGTGGCGTAAGCGCTTTACTGGGCCGTAATTGACACTGAGGAACGAAAGCCAGGGTAGCAAATGGGATTAGATACCCCAGTAGTCCTGGCCGTAAACGATGGATACTAGGTGTTGCGGGTATCGACCCCTGCAGTGCCGTAGCTAACGCGTTAAGTATCCCGCCTGGGGAGTACGCACGCAAGTGTGAAACTCAAAGGAATTGACGGGGACCCGCACAAGCGGTGGAACATGTGGTTTAATTCGAAGCAACGCGAAGAACCTTACCAGGGCTTGACATCTAACAAACCTTTGTGAAAGCAGAGGGTGCTCTTCGGAGAATGTTAAGACAGGTGGTGCACGGTTGTCGTCAGCTCGTGTCGTGAGATGTTGGGTTAAGTCCCGCAACGAGCGCAA
>UNSK01000064.1 GCA_900552525.1 Candidatus Gastranaerophilales bacterium
CTCAAGGGTTTCAGGGCAAGGGTATAACTCAATTTTACATATCCTTTTTTTATAAATTTCTTCTTTTTTAAACGACATTAAATCACATCCATTGATTATCAGTATACTTTACATATTCCACATTCTCAAATGTTTGTAACAACATTTTTTTAACTTTTTACAAAAGTTTATAAATAACGGCCGGATTAATAATCCGGCCGTTATCAGTTCTAGTTTTCTACATATTCTCTTAATCGTTTGCTGCGATTAGGGTGACGAAGTTTTCTCAAAGCTTTTGCCTCAATCTGTCTAATACGTTCACGTGTTACTCCGAACAACTGGCCAACCTCTTCCAATGTTCTTTGTCTGCCGTCATCCATACCAAAACGGAGTCTTAAAACATCTCTTTCTCTTGGAGAAAGTGTACACAGAACTTCTGCCAAATCCTCTCTTAAGAGTTCTGAAGCTACTGTCTTAATAGGAGCATCAGCTTCTTTGTCTTCAATAAAATCACCGAGTCTAGAATCTTCTTCTTTACCAATTGGTGTTTCTAAAGAAAGCGGTTCTTGAGCAATCTTAACAATTTCTCTCAATTTCGAAATTGATACGCCCATTTCTGAAGCTAATTCTTCTTCGGTAGGTTTTCTTGAAAGTTCTTGAGCCAGTCTTCTTGTAACTTTCTTTAATTTATTAATTGTTTCAACCATGTGAACAGGAATACGGATTGTTCTTGCCTGATCAGCAATCGCTCTTGTAATAGCCTGTCTAATCCACCAGGTAGCATATGTTGAAAATTTAAAACCTCTTTCGTGGTCAAACTTTTCTGCGGCTCTGATTAAACCTAAATTACCTTCTTGAATAAGGTCTAAGAAAAGCATGCCTCTGCCTACATATTTTTTTGCAATACTAACGACAAGTCTTAAGTTAGCTTGAACAAGCTTACGTTTTGCAATTGCACCTGGTGTACCACCCTGTATAATCTTTCTGGCAAGTTCGATTTCTTCACTTGTTGATAACAATTTAATTCTGCCGATTTCTCTTAGATACAACCTTACAGGATCTTCAACCGCTACGCCTTTTGGTACATCTGTATCAAGTTCAGCTTCTCTTGATGAATCTCCTGTATCCATCATATAGAAATCATCACTCTTGATGCCGCCTAACTTTGATGAAGTAATAATATCTTCAATATTATCTGTCCCTAAATCAGTTTCAATATAATCAACTGAATCATCATCTTTTTCTGCATCAAAATCCAGCAAGTCCATGCTTTCTTCTTCAACGCTTACTACTGATGAATGTGAATTTCTTTTTTGGGTCATTATTTATCTCCAGTCCTTAACTTTATTTTATCTCTAAGCTGCATTTGTATCTTTAATGCTTCAATCTCGTCATCATTTACCTGTTTGTACTGCTGACGAATTTTTTCGGCTTCTTTTTCCTGATAACATTTCTTAAGTCTTACAATATTTTCCCTTACAGCCCTTTCGAACTCGTCTGGTTCCAGACCGTGAAACGCTTCCGAGAGTTCAACTATATCGGTTAATATTTGGGTCAAATTATCATCCTCAATGAATTCTGTATACAAATTTTTAGTCAATTCCTTAACATTATTTATTGTACACGCTAATTTGTCAATTGTATTTTTTACAATTATTAACGTTTCATCTTGAATGATATCTTCCGGCAACATTTCTTTAAGTTGTTGGTAACTTAGAACATTGTCATTTGCTAGAAAAACACTCAATAAATTTTTTTGCGCTTTTATTTCGAATTGTGAAGAATTTGTTACAACTTTTTGTTTATATTGTATTCTTCCTTCATTATCCCCTTGCCGTTCTATACGTGCGAGTTCTTTTAACATCGCATTTTCGTCAACATTTATTACTGTTGACACCATTTTAACATATTCGGATTGAATTATCTTGTTATTTACATCTTTTAATATCTCGATTGTCTGTTCTACAAGTTCTGCTTTTTGCTGGGGTGTTTTCGCTGAATTCTTCTCCTTCAGAATATTGTTCAGCAGAAAATCAATTAAAAGAGGAGCGCTTTTTATATATTCTTTAAAAGCATCGCCGCCCATTGTTCTGATAAATTCATCCGGATCTTTACCTTGAGGGGGAGATACTACACGAATTTCGCAAGCATATTTGTTATCCATTGCAGAAGAAATATGACTCTCATCAAACTGCTTTATATCCCCTAATGTAGACAGCGTTTCCTTAATTACTGCGCTGCCTTTTTTGGTTGCATTTATCCCTGCTCCGTCAGTATCAAAAGATAAAAATATTCTTCTTGATTTTGTATAACGCGAGAGTATCTTTACATGATCAGGCGTTAGCGCAGTTCCGCAGGAAGCAACAGCATTCTCAACTCCATGCGCCTGTGCTGAGATTACATCAAAATACCCCTCCATGATTACTACGCCGTCTTCATTTTTTATTGCTTCCTGAGCTGAATTTAAACCAAAAAGGATTTTACTTTTGTTATAGATTAATGAATCTGATGAGTTTAAGTATTTAGGGTTCTGTCCCTCGTCAACTGCACGTGCACCAAATGCAACGTATTCTCCCAATTCATTCTGAATTGGAATTATTATTCTGTTTCTAAATCGGTCAATCCAGCCGCCTGAGTTCGATTTTAATATTAAACCCGCTTTTTCTAATATTTCATCCTTAAATTCTTTTTTAAGTTCCTTATAAAGAGTATCATATTTGTTAGGCGCCCAGCCAAGAGTAAATTTATCTATAATACTATCATCAACATTTCTCTTTCTAAGAGCTGTTATGGCCTTATTGGCATCTTCGGCACTTCTTAATTGTGCATGATAAAATTTCGCAGCTTTAAGGCATGCCTTAATCATCTCTTTCTTTTGATTTTTAGTATCAGCAGAAGCATGATATTTGGTCGGAAGCTCTATTCCATACTTTTCAGCAAGCTCCAGAATTACATCTTTATACTCTCTGTTTTGTATCCTGACAAGGAAATTCAAAGCATCTCCGCCAGCTCCGCAAGAAAAACACTTAAAAATTCCTCTAGTCGGGCTTACTGACATAGACGGCTTTTTATCATTATGAAAAGGACAAAGCCCCCAGTAATTAGCTCCGCTCTTTTTTAATACAACATATTGCGATACTACATCTACTATATCCAGCCGGTCTTTGATTTGCGAAATTACATCTTCAAACGAATTTGCCATATTTATATTTTAGCACTGACAAAACAAAAAACAAAAGCTAACAATCGTTTAACAAAATTTTTCTATTATGTTTTTTATGAAAAAGTTTTTATTTACACTTTTAATTTTAACGATAGGAGTGCCGGTTTTAAAGGTTTTTGTAACTGTTGGAAACCATGATCTTTTACTTAGCCGGGAAATGACTGCTGATTATTATATGAAAAGAACCAGAAAAATTCTCGGGAATTATCACCCTTCTTGTGCAAACTATATATTTAAAAAAGGAAATCTTGTTTTTATTGCGATGAATGGAGTTAAGGAAGTAATCCCCGGACCTAATGGATATTACAAAGAGAGTGAAATTATATGGCTTGATAGGCAGCTAACTAAATTTAAGAATAAGAAAGTAGTTATATTACAGCATTTTCCGCTTCTGGATACAAATTCAAAATCAGCAGGATTATACAAAAAAGAGATTTATTTTAACATTTTAAATAAACATAATAATGTAATAGCTGTTGTTTCAGGACATTATCATAATAACAGGGAAGAAAAAATAAATAATGTTTACCATATTGTTACAGAGAAATTCAGTGATAATACTTATTACAAAATTATCAGCATTAATGACGAGGATGGATTTATTTATACAACTCTTGTCGATAAAAGCAGTATTTGTGCGGATTAAAGAAATTGGAGTATAATAAAACAAATGAATATTAAAGATGCAAAAATTTTAGTAGTCGAAGATGAAGAACACATTAACCGCCTTATTGAACTGGTTTTAATCTCTGACGGGTACTACAAAATCCGGAAGGCCTTTGACGGAATGGAAGCGCTGGATTTAATAAAAATGGATAAACCTGATTTAGTTTTGCTTGATGTAATGCTTCCTAAATTAGACGGCTTTTCATTATGTAAAATTATTAAGGAAGATAATAATTTTAAGTCTATTCAAGTAATAATGCTTACGGCAAAGAAGATGGAAGAAGATATATTAAAAGGATTTGATAATGGTGCAATTGATTATATTTCAAAACCTTTCAGCAATAAAATCCTGCTTGCCAGAATAAAAGCACATCTTGAAAACAGCAGATTGCAAAACGAAATTCAAACATACATAGGAATTAAGTTAGATGTTAATAAGAAATGCGTAAAAGTTGATAAAGAGAATGTTGAACTTACCAATTTTGAATTTAAAATTTTGGAAAACTTTATATCTAATCAGGGCACAGTGTTTTCGCGCTCAAAACTTTTATCTTTACTGAGGGGTGATGGAGGATTTGAAGTTTCTGAACGGGCTGTGGATGTTCAAATAGTGAATTTAAGAAGGAAAATTAAAGATTACGGGCACTATATTGAAACTGTAAGAGGTGTCGGTTATAAGTTAAAGGAGCTTGATGTATGAAAAAAAGAGATTTATTCTGGACAACAAGACTCATATGTTTTTTTGCTATAATACTGCTTTTTACGTTCTTATTCTTTCACCATATTATACAATTCAATTCTTCTTATATTCAGGAAGAAAAAGACGAGCTGAATGTTTTCAGAAAACAAATTCAGTGGGCTGTTACGCCATATCTTGAAAAAGAAGATATGGAAAGCTTAAAAAAATATGCAGAAGACTTTGAAGGTTCAGAAGTCAAGTTCAGAGTTTTTGATAAAAATGGCAACATTATAGTTTCTTCTAATCCTGAAGATTTAACACCAATGGCCAAAGATGACAGTAAAGTTCTTAGAAAAAAAACTCCATGGAAAATTTATAAATCTTCTATAAAGGATCGAAAAATTGTTTCTGTGGCAAAATTTAATGCTGGAATGACCGAATATTATATTGAATTAACACTTCTTGAGGAAAAAGTTATTGAAAAAATTGTTAAAGGCCAGATAAATATGATTACACTGTTTATTTTTTCGATGCTAATACTTCTGCTTGCAATTTTTCAGCTTATATATCAGGTTAGAAGTTCTTTTAACAAATTTGACAACTGTGTCTTAAAAATAGCCAATGGTGATTTGGACACTGTTATAGAAGTACCAGAGCTTGAAATGCTTAATGAACTGGCCATATCTGTAAAAAAGATGACAGAAAGGCTGAAAAAGCAAATTGTTAGGCTCGAACAACTTGAAGAGTATAAAAATGAGTTTATACAGAATGCATCACATGAGATTAAAACTCCAATTACTGCAATAAATATGGCATTAGAACTCTCTGAAAATTCTAACAACGAAGAACAAAATCGGGAATGCTTTAAAATTATTCAATACCAGATAAAAGCTATAAATAAGCTTGTGAACGATATTTTGATGCTCAGTGAAATTGATGTTGAAAAGACTAACGAACAAAAATCGTTTGAAAAGTTCAATCTTAATGAACTCATACAAAAAGTTGTTAGCTCTTTTGGCAACAACGAGGTAAAAATAAACATACAATGTGATAAGAGCGTTATCTTTAACGGCAATGAAGATTTGATAAAATCTGCACTTGAAAATTTAATTACTAATGCTGTCAGATATTCCGGCTCAGACAAAATTGATATTATATTAACTCAAGATGAATCTGGAATAAAAATTCAGGTTATAGATTACGGAAAGGGTATTAAAAAAGAACACCTTGATAAGATTTTTGAAAAATTCTACCGTATTGATAAAACAAGAAGCCGAAAAAAAGGCGGAACTGGACTAGGACTTGCCATAGTCAAAAATATTGTTGAACTGCACAGCGGAGAAATTTGCGTTGAAAGCGAAGAAAATAAGGGAACTAATTTTGTTATTAAACTTCCGGTGACTTTATAATTGAATATTTAACCCCTTGCTTGACAATTTCTGTATTAACCGGTAAATCTTTTATTTCTTTGTTCCTTACAATCAAGTAATTGTTCTTTCGGCATAATTCATTTCTTAACCATTCAGGATTTTCTCCGGTTTGAAACTCAACATTTTTAAGCCCTGAATAATAAAGAAGCGAATATTTTTTCCCTGTTTTATATGTGGAAATAGTATAATTATTATCCTTTGCCATTTTAGCAAATTGCATTAAATCGTTTTGCCCGAATGAATAATCAAGTTTATAGCCAAATGGAGAAGCAAATCCGCCTAAAATAGTCATTACAGCTACAATTACCATAAACTTTTTTATACTTCTCTCATACCAGATATGCCCTATTAAAACTGCAAAAAATGGATAGACCGGAAGAATATAAGTTATGAGTTTTGCTCCGGAACAGGAAAAAAATACCAAAATGACTAAAATTGCAGTAATATTTAAAACAAGAAATTTGTCATATCCATTTTCCAGATTAAACTTACGCGGCTTTCTCAAGCTTGATAATAATGAAAATATCCACGGAAAAAGCCCCCATAAAAGAGTCACAAAATAAAAGTAAACAGGTTCTTTTCTGTGAATAACTTCGGCTCCTAAAAATCTCATTAGATGGTGCTTAATTATGTATTCATTAAAGAAATGTGAGCCGTGTTTTAATAACATTATTATATGCCATGGAAGCGCAATTATCAGAAATAATACGATTCCGACAGGCATATTTTTAAGAGTTTCTTTATAAGTTCTAAATATTATAGTGCCTGCAAGAATTGTACCTGCAGGTATTACAACTCCTGGAATACCTTTGGCTAATACAGCTAAACCCATTAAAATATAACATGAGTACCAGAAGTATTTCTTATTTTCTTCTGAAACAAAAAAAGTAAAAAAGTAGCACAATACAGAGCTTGAAACAAGACTGGTTAAAACACTGTCAAGCATTGCAATTTTTGTTATCAGCACATATTCAAGAGTGGTAAGTAAAATAGCACTGTTCAAAAATGCAAATTTCTGATTTTTAACCTTTTCACTTAAAGAGAAAAGCAAACCTAACGGAAGCAGAGATAATATTACTACCGGAAATCTAGCAGTAAATTCACTTATATCCTTAAAAAACCAGAAAGATAAACTTTCAAGCCAGAAAAACAAGGGAGGTTTTTCAAAAAAATACTCTCCATTAAGATATAAAGTTAAATAATTTCCACTGGTAAACATATCCCGCGCCATTGTTACATATCTTGTTTCATCAGGTTCTAATAATGGATATGCACCAAGCAGCATTACATAAATAATTGCAAAACTTATAAATAAAATAAGAAACAGATTGTCCCTCTTATTAAAAAAATTTTTCATAATCAGCCTTTCTTATCCAATGATAAGAAAGAATTGTTAGGGAAATGTTAGGTGTTCAATAGTAAATCTGCTAAGCCATTATTTGTTTACAAAATCCACTATTCCATCAGCTATTCCTTTAGCTGCATTATAAGCAAAATTGTTTGATTTATATAAAACAGTATCAGAAGGATTAATCATATATGCAGCTTCAACAAGTACTCCCACAAAGTTTGCAGGTCTGATGACTGCAAAGCTGGCAGTTCTTACTCCGTCTTTTCGTGTCCCTGCGGATTTTGTAACACTTTTCTCAAGTATTTCTGCGAGTTTACGGGAATTACGGTTATAATAGTATACGCTTGTTCCTTTATTTTTATGAATATTTATTGGTACATCGCCGATTGAGTTTAAATGAATACTTACAAATATATCTGCATCATTTTCATGTGCAATCTTAATCCTGTCATTTAGAGAGATTGTTCCATCGCACTCACGTGTCATTATTACATTTGCCCCCATATTTTTAAGCAATTTTTGCAACTCGAGAGCAATCTTTAGATTTATATCTTTTTCAGCATCCCCCAGACACCCCATTGCACCTTTTTCCGCCCCGCCATGTCCTGCATCTATAACGATAGTGCAATCTTCTAATGCTTTGGGGATTTCGCAAACTTTAAATGTGTAAAGTCCGTCTTTAAGAGTAACAGAATAAAAATATTTTTCTGGTTTTGGAATATTCAGAGTATAAACTGATGTATCCGATAATTCTGGATTGTAAACTTTAAACAAAATTTCTTTATCCAAATCTTCAACAGTATATGGAAGATTTTTTGTAAAAGATATCGTCTGGATAACTGCATTTTTAAACTTCTGGCTGTCCATATTTATAAAACTTGCAACATCAGAATTTATGCCACAATCTTCATCAACATCCTTTTTTGCAATCCAGCCTGTCTTATCTTTCGAAAGATAAACTCTATAAAACTCTCCCTTAGAGCCGTCTATCAAAATAGTTGTACCTTTAAACAGATGGGAAATTCGATTTAGACCGCCATCAACAGGCGTGCTGCGCAAAGGAGTATTATCATTCTTCACAACAACTGCATGTCTTTGAATATCTGCAGCTTCCTCAGATGCTTTACTTATTGGAACTTTTTTACAAAATTTGTAAACTTGAGTATTAAAGTTAGAACGAACTACTACCCTGTTTTCTCCATCTTTCAATTTTACTGAATGAGCAAACGCACCATTAGAAGCCGTATATACTCTCTCATTATTTATAGTAATCATCTCAGAATTATTAGCTTTCCCTGCAAAAAGGACATATTCAGAGGTTACAACAGCCTCTTTCTCTACAGGAAAAACAAGTTCAAAAGCATTACAAGACAGCATGCCGGAAACAAACAGCATCAAGAGAAGTAATACTCCTTTTAGAAAGTTGGATTTTGACAAAATAAATAACTCTCCCTGAATGGTTGAAATAAGGTG
>UNSK01000065.1 GCA_900552525.1 Candidatus Gastranaerophilales bacterium
TTTTATAATAGCGCCTTCTCACCATAAAAGTTTTAATAATATTGCCTTGCCGGAATATTCATTTTTTGAAACTCCGCTGGGAAATATTGAGGTTAATAACAGGTTGATTAAGGAAATTGCTCAAAAATTCCCTTGTACAATTGATAATGAACCGTTTAAAGAAGAACACTCCATAGAAGTTCAGCTTCCTTTTTTACAAAACTTGCTTTACCCGCGCAGACAGAGCGCTGCTGATTTTGTAAAAAATCTTAAAAAAATAGGAAAAAAAATCAAAATAATACCAATTCTTACAGGAAATTGCGACCATAGACTTATATCTGATTTAATAGCAACATACTGGGAGAACTCATCTTTCGTAATTTCATCAGATTTAAGCCACTACTACCCGCATCAGATGTGCAGGCAGATAGATACTTATACAGCTACAATTATTGAGACAGGCAGAATAGAATTTTTAGAAAATGCTCAAGCCTGCGGAGTTGTCGGTATTAAAGGACTGGTTGATTTTGCCAATAACAATGACTGCTCGATGATTAGAGCAGAGATGTATAACTCTGGTGATATAAGCGGGGAAAAAGATAAAGTTGTTGGATATGGATCATGGTTTATGTATACTGACTCCAGAAACGAATTTATTGAAAAATATTGCAGTGACTATGTACTTAATGCTGCAAGAGCAAGTATATTAGCTTCCATAAACGAGGAAGAATTTATTCCGGAAAAAATACCACCTGTTTTAACCCAGTTTGGGGCCTCATTTGTAACCCTTAAATATGATGGACAGCTAAGAGGCTGTATTGGCTCTGTTTATCCTACAAAACCATTAATACTAGATATAATAGATAACGCAAAGAATGCCGGTTTTCAGGATCCGCGTTTTGAACCGCTTACAATAGATGAACTTGATAAGCTTCAGGTTTCAGTTTCTATACTTTCATCAATAGAACGGCTTCCTTATAAAGACGAGAGAGATTTACTATCAAAAATTTACCCCCATGGAATAATTATAATGGAGAGAGAAAAACGAGCAGTTTATCTTCCAATTGTGTGGGAACAGCTGCCGGATAGAGAAATTTTCTTCAATTCTCTTAAAGAGAAAGCTGGACTCCCGCCTGAATATTTCTCAAGAAACCTTGAAGTTTACAAGTTTGATGCTTCATATATTACGAATGATTAGCTTTTTCCCACTCGTTAGCAGTTTTAATACTGTATTTTAAATCTTTTTCAGGTTTCCAGTTAAGAATTTCAAGCGCTTTCTTGTTATCTGCAACAAGTTTTGCAGGATCACCATCTCTTCTTGGACAAATTTCAACAGGTATTTTCCTCTCAGTAATCTCTTCACAGGCTTCGAAAACTTCTTTTACACTGTTTCCGTCATTAGTACCAAGGTTAAAGAAATTTGTCTCCCCGCCGTTTGCAAGATATTCAAGGGCCTTAATATGCGCCTGTGCTAAATCCTCTACATTAATATAATCCCTCACACAGGTACCGTCTTTTGTATCATAATCAGTACCAAACATTTTGAAACTCTTGGTTTCGTCAGCTTTTAAAATATTTGGAATTAAGTGCGTTTCAGGTTCGTGCCATTCTCCTATTCTTGCTTTCGAATCAGCACCGGCAACATTAAAATAACGCAACCTTACAGATTTAAGCCCGTATGCTCTATCGTAATCGTCCATAATTTTTTCAACCATTAATTTAGAATTGCCGTATGCATTAATAGGCAATTGCGGATGCTTTTCATCTATAGGTACGTATTCTGGTTCCCCATATGTTGCAGCAGTTGAGGAAAAGACAATTTTGTTGACACCGAATTCCATCATTGCATTTAGAAGATTGAGTGTTCCATAAACATTATTGTAGTAATATTTTTGCGGGTTCTTAACACTTTCTGCGACCTGTGAATATGCTGCAAAATGGATAACAGCATCAATTTTATTAACTAAAAATGCACCTCTTATATCATCAAGGTTCTTTAAATTACCCTGTACAAATTTAACATTGCCATATTTTTTTAAAACTTCAACGATTTCTGAATGCCCGAGCTCCAGACTGTCAAAAATAACAATATCTTCCCCTTTTTCCAGAAGAGCCATTGCACAATGACTTCCTATATATCCTGCGCCGCCTGTAATTAATATCATTCTGCAATCCTCCCTGCTTCTATTTTATATATTATAACATCTTTTAAAAATTCGTCTTCAAATAATACTGTGTCAACAGAAGTTATTATTGTCTGCGTATCGTCTTCTATAGATTTTAACAAATAATTCTGCCTTGTTTCATCCAATTCTGCAAGAACATCATCCAGCAGCAAAATCGGTGAAAACCCCGTTTTAGCTTTTATAATCTCAAGTTCTGATAATTTCAGCGAAAGCACAATAGTTCTTTGTTGTCCCTGAGAAGCGAATTTCACAGCATCAAGCCCGTTTATCTTAAACTCGATATCATCTCTGTGAGGGCCGACACAGGCTTGCCGTCTTGCAATTTCTTCCCTGCGCCTTTCTTCCAGCTGCTGCCTTAAATATCCGCTGATTTCTTCAATATCTTCATAAGGGCAGGTATAATTGAGGGTAAAGTTTTCTGTATCACTTATAATAAGATGTTTTTTAGACGCAATCTCTGCGATTTCTTTCAGGAATTTTTTTCTCAGAAAGATTATATTAGAGCCTGTAACAGTAAGCTGCTCATTAAAGATGTCGAGCAAAGAGTTATCAATAATTTCATTTTTTAAAAGATTATTCTTTTGTATTCTTATCTTGTCATACTTAGAGAGCCGTTCATCATAAGCCGGATAAACTTGTGAGATTGCTCTATCCAGCCATTCTCTTCTATCCTGAGGAGCTCCTCTTAGAAGAAGCAGGTCTTTTGTGGAAAACAAAACTGTTTTTACAACTGTTTTGAAATTCTTGGGAGTTGTCTTTACCTTATTTACCTTAATCTCGCGTTTTTTATCCTGATTGCAGCAATAATCTAATTCTATATCAGTATTATTTTTCTCTATTGTTGCATTAATTTCAAAACCGTCTTTTCCGATTTGGATTAAATCACTAGTAGTAGATGTCCTCGGACTTTTTAAATCTGAAAGGAAGTAAACGCTCTCAAGTATATTTGTCTTTCCTTGAGCATTTTTTCCTATAATAAGCGTTTTCCGGCTTTTAAAATTCAGCTCAATATTCTCACAGTTCCTGTAATTCTTAAGCCCCAATCTTAATATCTTCATAGTAAAAGTATATCATAGTTAAAAATTTTAAATAATATTAAAATCGGCTTGTTGGTTACCTGAAGTAGGGTTATGAAAAATTTTACTATATCTTATCGTATAGTTAACCAAATCTTAGACCAGAAATATTGTGAGGTAATAAATATGAAACAAATAATCCCTGAAAAAAGTTCTGAAAAAGTCGCCAAGTTCTTGCAAAAAAATTCACTGCACAAACGTGACTTTGCCGAAATGATAGGCGTGACCTTATCTTATGTCTATAACCTTATAGATGAAACAGTACCATTCTCCACTAGAGGTACTACAATTGAAAGAATTGCAACTGTAATGGACATTGAACCGGAAGAGTTTGCAGAATATCGTATTCCGCAGGAACCAATACTTGTAGATGAAGCTATTGAAACACTTAGAGAGTATATTAAAGAAAATAAGCTTTCTATTGTTGCTTTTCTAAAATCATTCCCGCGTAAAAAAAGAATTGATGTTGTTGATATATTAAGAGGAGCGCTGCCTATTCCTATTGATTACAAAGAGCTTAAACTAATAGGTAAAACTTTAAACATGCCGGATGAAGAAGTATACAATATGTGGGAGCAGAGAATAAAACAGGTTCTGGAATCAGCAGGAATGAATGTTTATGCTAACTCAGGCTTGCTAACATCAATGCTTGACTGCGCAAGAAATTATCTTTTAAATTCAAAATAGGCAATTTTTTTTAAGAAAAATACTTTATTAATATATAAGGTTAGAAAAGGTTGTAAAGTTTTAAGTCCGGCAAAACCGGACTTTTCTTTATAATGTTTTTATAATTTCATTTGCAGCTTCTTCTGCTGAATATTTATCTGAAAGTTTTTCTTTTACCTTACCAAGAGCACTGATAAAACCAATTCTATACTCTTTATTATATAGATTCTTCTCCGTTTCATAACATATATTTTCAGTATTAAACTTTGCCTGAATAAGTTCAGGTACAATATCTTCACCTGTTATAATATTGGGTAATGATACTTTCTTAATGCACCTTACCATCAAATATGCCAGATATAAAATCCAGGGGCCTTTGTAACCAATAATCATAGGTATTTGATACAATGCTGCTTCTAAAGCAACTGTACCTGAAGCAAGAATAAGAGAATCAGAAATGCTTAATAAAGCCTGATTTTCCCCTTTTATAACCTTAAAATCTGTACCATTAATATATTTATCAAAAATATCATCGCTTAAATTTGGTGCATGAGATATACAGAATTGTATTTCAGGATGCTTCTTCTGCAATTGTTTTGCAGATTTTATAAAAGTATTAGCCAGAAAGCGAAGTTCAATGGTTCTCGAACCCGGAAAAATTGACACTAGCGGCCGCGTTGTATCAAGTCCATGTTTTGCAAAAAACTGTTCTCTATCCGCTTTTTCAGGAAGCTGTTTTATAAGCGGATGACCGCAATAGTGGACATTTATGCCTTCTTTTTGATACATTTCAATTTCAAAAGGAAATATACAAAGCACTTCATCCACGTATTTTTTTATACCTTTAATACGCCATTTTCTGCTTGCCCAAACTTGAGGAGGGATATAGTGAAAAACTTTTATTCCGCTTCCTTTTAAACGTTTTGCAACCCTTAGATTAAAAGTTCCATAATCAATAAGTAATACTAAGTCAGGTTTATAAGAATTTAGTAGATAGTCCGCAACCTTTTTTTCCAGAGCAATATGGTCTAATGCCATTTTTATACTAAACCCGAAGCCAGACATTTTTGAATGGTCGCAATATATTTTTGCCCCCGCTTTTTTAAGGTTTTCTCCGCCTATACCTTCTATTTCTATATCAGGATTTTTTTGTTTCAGAATTTCTGCAACACGTCCGGCATGCATATCTCCGGAGTATTCGCCTGTAATTATAAAAATCTTTTTCATTCTTTTCTTATACTGCCATTATTACGATATTGTGCTTATTTGCATATTTAATAACATCTTCTCTATCAACAATAATAGTTTCTCCAGCTTCTACAGCAATCAAGTCGCCCTTATATTTATGCAGAGTTTTTAGTGTTCTAAGCCCGATTGCAGGTATATCAAATCTTTTGTCCTGTGAAGGTTTTGCGACCTTAATAACGCGTGAATTTTTTTTTGCAATTTTACAGCCGCGTTTAATACATTTATCAGTACCTTCAATTGCTTCAACAGCCATTATCATTTTATCTTTTATAACAACAGATTGGCCGATATCCAGCTTTCCGGTTTCTTTAGCCAGCCAGTAGCCATAATTTACATCGTCGATTTGTTCTTGAGTCGGCTGTACTTTGCCTAAAATCCCGGAAGGTATCATAAGATTTTTAATAAATAAAGTCTGGTCAAGGATTGTAACTCCTATCTTTTCCAGTTCTTCAATTATCATAAGCATAACTTTATCGTCATTAAGTCTGATTGCCTTTTTCATAAATTCTATAGCTCTGGCATCAAACTTCGGACGTTTAAGCAGAATTGTTTTGCTGACTTTTCCAAGGAAAGTTATTTGTTTGATTCCTTCAGCTTTCAAAGTATCTTCAATTTTTTGTACTTCTCCAGGGCAGAAAGAATATACTTTTGAACAATATTTTTTCAGCTGAGAATAATTATCGTTTGAAAGTGATATTGCAACCACATCAAAACCATTTTCTTTCGCATACTGAGCCATCTTTACCGGCAGTAAACCATCACCGGCAATTAATCCCTGTTTTTGTTCCAAAGCTACTGACATTATTAAATCTTTCCTCCAAGTTTTAATATAAATATACTATAAAAATTCTGTTTTAGTAACAAATTCTTAATAAAATTTTATAAACCCGTGTTTATTTTCCAATAAACCACCTTATCCCGAAAGAAAGAGAAACCCCGTTACGTCCGCCGTTAGAAACCATTGCCTGTCCAAATGCCAGAAACTTATCTTTAATGCGTTTTTGCACTCCTAATCCATATTGTACATATGGTTTTATACTCATTTCCGGTAAACGAACATTATTTGCTGTTACCTTATTCTTATTTAAGATGTTCCACACCATATTAATTCCAACGTATGGCTGCCATCCATTTTTAGTGTTCATAATAAATTTTACCCCTGGAGTAAGCTGTATTGCATGGAGCGGGTCACTGTCTATATGAACACCGGCAGAATTTGTGTAATCAAATGTATTAACAAAAGTATAACTCATTAGCATAGACGGTTGAATGATATATTTCCCATCTTTAAACTCAAAGTTATATCCGAGTTTGTTACCTATGCCTGCTAAGAGCATAGTAAAATTATCTTTACCATACATTGTATGACTTTCTCCCAGACTTGCTCCGGCTGATAAAGTTATGGCATTAAAGAAATTACCTCTATACAATGTTACAGTTCCGCCTAAAAGGCCTCCATTTTGATATGTATCTACACCTGAATAATTCTGGCTTGCACCGTTATAACCTATATATCCGGTTAAGACTCTGTCAAAACCATATTTAACAGGCTTTATGGAAGAATCAAAGCCTATTAAAGAGCCGTATGCAATTGTATTCACCTTTGGCCCATTCCTTAAAGGAATGTTCTCAAAACTTACATATGGCTTAACCCAGTAACCGGCATTTTCTATTCTGGTTAAAAGAGGAGAATAAATTCCGGCACTGCCGGTCATAGCATATCGGCCTGATTCTTTCAAAGCTATTCGTTCAAATATTGGCAGGCTCATAAAATTGTCAGCGTGCTGAAATGCATAATTAAAAGTCTGCATCTGAGTCGAATATGCACCAGATTGAGCTGATACAGGGGTTGTAAGAACGGAAGGATTAAAGTTATCTGATGGATTCATTGAACCCGAGCTGCGAACAAAAGTAAAGAAACCATCATCAGGATTATAGCCGACATTGTATTTATAAATAGTACTGTAAGCATGAGAGGCGCCGGAATAAGTTACAGTATCTGCATAAGAAGAATCAGCAAACAAGACTTTTGTAGCACTGTCGTGAGAATCAGATATTAAATTTACACCTTTTACATCTATATTACCGTTTGATTCGCCATATTCATCTGCTGAAAAATGTCCCATTGAGTTATTTGCGAGATCTACATCAACGGAATTGATATTAATAGAACCATTAACGGTAAATTTTTCATAATTGATTGCTGTACTATTCATATTTGCGATATTCAAGATACCTGATTTAACATCTAAAGATTTATTATCACTTATATATACACCATCTCTAACATTTACATTTGTTTCTTCTAGTGTTATGTGAGCATTTTTTATTGAATTATTAAAAGATATTTCAGAAGTTTTATCGCCTTTTAGGTGTAATTGATATCCTTTTGCATTTCCATCAATTTGGTCATCAAAAATAATTTGTCCGTAATTTTTCGCCTCAAGAGTTATTACAGGCTCCTTACTGAATATACCGCCTCTGTCTGCATAAATAGCATTTTGGACAATAACACCATCATCATCAACTTTATTGCCGGAAAAGATAGATACACCATTATCAGCAATTATGTTTAAATCTTTTTTAGTATAAATTGCACCGCCGTAAACATCGTCTTGAAGAAATTCATATTCATCAACATTTTTAACAGTATTATTAATAAAATTTGAGTTTATTATTGCACTGATAGCCCCTTCATTTGATATAGCCCCACCATCTGCGGATGATATATTCCCTATAAAGTCACCCGTAATATTCCCAATAACACCGGCAGAACCATTTGCAATAGCTCCGCCTCTTGCTTGGGCTTCATTATTAATAAAGTCTGCTGTAATATTTCCAATTTTACCAGTATTATAAATTGCCGCTCCACCTTCAGCGGAAGTGTTTGAATTAAAAATTCCGGTTACATCTCCAATATCTCCACCACGGTTATAAATTCTATCATTTGATTTTATACCATCTTCAGAATACGCTTCCGAGCTGGATAAAAAAAATAAAGGTATGAAAAATGCAGAAATTACTAAGGTTCTAGCCCCCCCCCCCCTAGGGATACAACCCTCTTGTGGTCTATATTACAGCAATATTTACTCATATTCACCTCACAATTTATTCCATTAATTTATACTTGCCACATTTTGAATGTTTAATAACAATTTATTTGTATATTGTTACAAAAATTCATATTATTTTCTGATTTACAAATCTTTTATTGTAAAATTAAGTTATGAACTTAGATGCCGCGATAGATAGCTTATTATCACCAATTGCAGACAAGGTTTCAGGCTTTATATTTTCCTATGTAACAATAGGCGGAGTAAAAGTCGAATTTCTTATTGCATTACTCATGGCTGCAGCAATTTATTTTACATTAAGAACGGGCTGCATAGGCTTTTGGGGATTTAAGCACGCCATAAAACTTATAACAAACAATTATGTACACAACAACCCCGGCGGGTATCAGAGAAAGAAAAAGGGCGAACTTTCTTCTTTTCAAGCCCTTAGTGCAACAATTTCCGCATCGGCCGGAATTGGAAATGTTGCAGGTTCAGCAGCGGCTGTATCAATAGGCGGC
>UNSK01000066.1 GCA_900552525.1 Candidatus Gastranaerophilales bacterium
CACCTGCCATAACCGGTAAAAACAACATTGATAATATTAATAAAAGATATTTCATAATATGTGCCTTGCTTAATCAAACAGATTAGTCTGCATTGATTGTATTTTAATTCCTAAATGTCTATATCCTTCCGGCGAAACTTTTCTGCCTCTCGGAGTTCTCTGCAAAAGACCAGCCTGAAGGAGATATGGTTCACAAACATCTTCAATCGTTCTTACATCTTCGCTCAGTGCAGCGGCTATTGTTTCTATTCCGACCGGCCCGCCGTCATACTTATCAATAATTAAATTTAAAAGAGCTCTGTCTGTGTTATCAAGTCCAAATTCATCTATTTTTAACAAATCCAGTGACTCATTGGCAACATTTTCGTTAATTTTACCGTCGTGTTTAACTATTGCAAAATCTGCAACTCTTTTAATAAGTCTGTTTGCAATTCTTGGCGTTCCTCTTGAACGCATTGCAATAGCTTTTGCACCATCAGTAGAAATTTCAATATCAAGAATTTTAGCAGTTCTTTTTACAACGCTGGTTAATTCTTCTATTGTATAAAATTCAAGCCTGTGGATAATCCCAAACCTGTCACGAAGCGGACTGGAAAGTTCTCCTGCTTTTGTTGTTGCGCCGATTAAGGTGAACTTAGGCAGAGGTATTCTTAGAGTTTTTGCGGTTTGGCTCTTGCCTGTTGTCATATCAAGCGTAAAATCTTCCATTGCCGGATACAAAATTTCTTCTGCAACTTTATTTAATCTGTGTATTTCGTCAATAAACAGGATTTCTCCGCCTTTTAATGACATTAATATACCTAT
Organism: Candidatus Gastranaerophilales bacterium; assembly: GCA_900552525.1. Classification (GTDB taxonomy): domain Bacteria; phylum Cyanobacteriota; class Vampirovibrionia; order Gastranaerophilales; family Gastranaerophilaceae; genus CAG-196. Next base: position 805 of record UNSK01000066.1, read on the forward strand.
GATATCACGCGGTCTTTCCAGAGCCGGTGCTGAAGTAATTCTTATGTCAACTCCCATCTGAGAGGCAATGACTCCGGCAATTGTTGTTTTTCCCAAGCCCGGAGGTCCGTAAAATAACATATGATCCAGAGGCTTGCAGCGTTTTTTTGCCGCTTCCAGTGTTATTTTTAGTGTCTCTTTGAGCGCTCCCTGTCCTATATAGCTGTCAAAGTCTTTAGGACGTATAGAGCTCTCAAAGGTATTGTCATATTCAATGGTTTCAGGCTTAACTATAGGGTTTTTCTTATTCCCCCCGTATTTACCCCTTTTCTCCAAATCGTCATCATCTGATATAATTGCCATAAATTAATCATAGCATAAATTTTTAACAAACTCTATTTGTTTTTAGACCTTTTAGATAATCTCTAATGTTATTGAATGTTTTTTCTAAAAGATAATTTACAGAGTCATTTGTATTATAAGCAATATGAGGGGTAATAATTACATTATCCATCTTGAATAACTTTTGGGTTATTAAAGCTGTTTCTACGCAATTAGAGTTAGAATTTTCAATAACATTTGTTAACTCGCCAGGGTGAGTGCTAAGAAATTCACACTCTAGTACATCGAGAGCAGCAGCTTTTACCTTACCTTTAATAAGATTGTCGTACAAAGCTTTAATATCTAAGAGTTCACCGCGTGCTGTATTTACTATATAAACTCCGTCTTTCATCTTATCAAATTCATTTGGTCCGAGCATGTGATAATTATCTCCTGAGTACGGGAGATGCAGGGATATAATATCAGATTCTTTTAAAAGTTCATCAAAACTTACGAAGTCACAAAATTCTTCCAGCTCAGGATTTTGCATATAAGAATAAATCATTACTTTCATGCCAAAGAAATGCGCAATTTTTGAAACTAAAGCGCCTACCTCACCGCAGCCTATAATACCCAGCTTTAAGTTAGAAAGAGTACGCCCTTCGTAATGCTCATAATTGATGTTATGGCTTTTCATTTCAATGATAGCAGGAAGCATGTTTCTTATAAGAACAATTATCAATGCAATTGCATACTGGGCAACTGCTTCTTCGCCATATTGTTCAATATTTAATACTGCTATGTTATGTTCAATGCAATAGTCCAAGTCTATATGTCCGTAGCCGTATGAACGGGTAGCAATCATTCTTAGGTTATGGAATTTATCAAGAACGTTTCTTGTAAGGTTAGAGCTCCTGAATACACTAATTATAGATGTTTCTTTAAGCTCCTCTTCGTTGAGTTCTGTTGTTTCATTAAGAGGTTCATTAATAAAGGTTATATCAAAATCCACTAACTCGTTATTTTCAAAAAATTCTTTTTCAGACTCTCTAAAGTCGAACATCATCATCTTTATCACTGGCAATCTCCTTTTTTAATTAAGTATGAGGGTAAAATAAATATATGCTATTCTACAGACAGGCAATTTATGGTAGCATTAGTGATAAAGAGGTGATTATATGAAAAAAATCAGTATTGTTTCATCTTGCTTTAATGAGGAAGATAATATTCCTGTACTATATAGAGGAATAAATGAAGTGATAGAAAAGTATATAGAAAGGTATGAATTTGAGTTCATATTTATCGATAATGACTCGACTGATTTTTCTCAGGATGAGCTTAGAAAACTAGCAATGGACGACAAGCGGGTTAAACTTATTTTTAATTCAAGAAATTTTGGATACATAAAATCCGCTTACTATGCAATTATGCAAGCTTCTGGCGATGCTGTAATATATCTTGCCTCAGATTTACAAGATCCTCCTGAATTGATTGCTGATTTTATTGACAACTGGGAAAAAGGTTGTGATGTCGTAATTGCAAGAAAATATGACCAGAAAAGCTTTTCTTTCTTAAATATTCTAAGGAAGTTTTATTATTTTGCCCTTGACTTAATGAAGGATGAAGGAGGAAATCTTATCCGTAATTACAAAGGTTTCGGGCTCTATGACAAAAAAGTGATTGATAAACTCAGGGAAGTAGAAGATCCTTATCCGTATTTCAGAGGGGCTGTTCTGGATATGGGATTCTCAATGAAAATTATAGATTTTGATGAACCTGAAAGAAAAAGCGGGCTTGATAAGAATAATTTAGTAACTCTCTGGGATAATGGTATGCTGGGGCTTACGAGAACAACAAAAGTTCCGATTCATATTATTACAATGATAGGGTTCTTTGGTACAGTTATAACGTTTGCATTAATTATGCTGAGCCTTATTTGCTATGTCGGATATTTAAACTTTATTATCCCTAAAAAAATGCTCTCGCTGTATTTCTTAATGTTTATACAAATTTTAAGCGTCGGCATGATTGGAGAATACTTGATAATGCTTTGCAGATTTGCAGAGAAAAAGCCTCTTGTTATTGAAAAAGAGAGAATAAATTGGGAAGTATAAGTTTATCCCTGCATATGTGATGCTAAGCTCTGCAAATTGGTATAATCCTGCATACAAAATGTTTCATCAACGGCTAGTCTGCCATAGAATATGCTGTCAGAAACAGCTCTTCTTTTTTGCGTTCCAGCAGTAGACATATCTGCTCTGTATTGTTTTGCTTCTTCTCTTTGAGAACCTTCAAGTTCAGAGAAATTTAAGCCCTGTGTAACTTCATTATATTTTTTTGAAGCTTGTTTATAGGCTGAAACTGCTGCATCATATGCTGAACTTGCTTTACCTTGCAAATCAAGCCAGTGCTGCCTCCAGCCGGCATGTTTTACCTTCTGTTCTTCAAAACTTTGATTAAGTTCTTCCCATTTACTGTTTATGCCGAATAAATCGTTCGGATCTACTTCAACATGTTTCCCGTCAATTTCAACATACCATTTGCCGTCAATACCTTTGTTTGCCGGCATGTATTGTCCGTTTATCCAGACTTTTGGTTGTGAATTTCCAGATACTTGTACCACGTGTTTATACTCCTTAAATATATAAAGTATGCATAGCTGGAAAAATTGCCTTTTTTGTAAACAAATTTTAACTTAATTTAAGATTTGTAAAAAAATCGCAAGAAACAGTTTACTTTTTTTATATATTGAAACAATAATGTTATTGTAAGAAGTATATATCACAAATACATGGAATGTATGTTTTGAATAAGCATTAATGCCGACAATGGAAGTCAGCGAGCTTATGAAAAATGTGTAGAAAATCGTTTTTAAATAATCAGGGTAAAACAGTGGTGTATACGGACAGGGTACATATCCAAAAATAAGGAGAGAATACTATCACAAAAGCCGTGATATAATCACAGGCTTCTCAGGGCTGTTTTTAGTCTTATTAGAAACAGTTATGGGGAAAACTACGCAAAAAATGCCTAATAAGGGCAAAGAGTAACATAGAGTGCTGCACATGGACTGTGCAGTTATAGACGGGCGAAAAGTAAATTATTTTGCCGCGTCAGATTAGAGTACGTATCGAAAGAGAGAAAGGAGATCCCAACTATGGCACTCACAATCAACACAAACATTTCATCAATTATCGCACAAAGAAGTTTGAACAGTGCGACAACAAATTTGAACACATCTTTAGAAAGGATGTCCACAGGTTACAAAATTAACCACGCAAAAGACAATGCAGCCGGTTATTCAATTGCAAACATGTGGGAAACTCAACTAGGTTCTCTGGATGTAGCTGCTGATAACGCGGCAACAGGTTCAGACATGTTGACATCAGCAGAACAAAGTTACAGCCTTTTGTCAGATCACTTGCAGCGTATCAGAGATTTGACCGAACAGGCTGCAAACGGCACTTATGCTTCTGCTTCACTTAAAGCAATCCAGTCTGAAATTTCAGCAAGATTAGATGAAATTACACGTGTGGCATCAAATGCTGAATTTAACGGAATTAAGCTTATGTCATTTGATGGTACTAATGGTAATATTACCGGTATGAACGAAAAGGGTATTGACTTGCAGGTTGGTCTTTATGGCGATGGCGACAGTATTATAAATTTAGATATTGATCTGTTTAAAAGTGCAACAATCAGCGGACTTTTCACAAATATGACAAAGGCTAATGGTAATGGTGTAACATTACAACAGATGCTTGAGCAAGCTAATAATAAACAAGCTGTGGATTTGAAAACAACAGATGAAGAACAAAAAATAGTTAATAATAAAATATTTGCAGCAGCTTGCAGCGGTCTGATTTATGACAGTGCTACTGATTCTTATACTTTAGCATCTGGTGTAGAAGATTCTTATGGAGCAAAAGAAATGTTGAGCTTCCTTGATTCTGCAATTGATGATATTTCTTCAAGAGTAACAAGAATTGGTGCTGCTCAGAATAGAGTAGAATCTGCTATTACTGCAATAGATGTTCAATCTCAAAACTTGACATCATCATTGTCTACGCTGAGAGATACAGATGTAGCAGAAGAATCTTCAAACTATATTCAGTCACAAATTCTGCAGCAAGCATCTGCAACCCTGTTAGCAACAGCAAACCAGACACCAAGTATTGCATTAAACTTAGTTTAAGAAAGGTTAAGGTATGGATAGAACTATTTATTTTTGCTAGTTCGTTGATTAGGGTTATGGTTGTTGAAGGGAAACGAGTTAACTCGTTTCCCTTTTTCTATATTATTATACCGGACAAACTAATTTACCCTGCGTAGACTTTATGATATTATTCAAACCATGCAAAATATAAAATCTATTATCTCAGAAGAGCTTAATTTTGTTGATAATGAAATTAAAAATGTTTCGCTAGAACAAGATGATATAAAACAAGCTTTAGAAAATTTTTTATCAGGCTCATCAAAACGAATTCGCTCAACGATTACTTCTTTATATATTAAAGCCTTGGACAAAAAAGTTTTACCGCAATGTATAAAAATAATGGCTGCTGGTGAAATAATACATAATGCGTCACTGCTGCACGATGATGTAATTGATAATGCTAAAACCCGTAGAGGTGAAACTACAATAGGAGAAGTATTTTCACCATATGTATCAATACTTTCCGGAGATTATTTACTTTCTATTGCAACAGAAAAATTGATGGAGGTTAACGATAATAATATATTGAAAATTTTTTTAAACTGCACAAAACAAATGTGTAATGCAGAGTTAACCCAATTTTTTCTTCGAGGAAAGAAACCTGATATTGACCAATATATAAGAATTTGTGAGGGAAAAACTGCATTCCTTTTTGAGGCAATTATGGAAAGCTGTGCAATTATTGAAAATTTACCGGTTGCTGATGCCGTTAGTTTTGCAAGAAATTTTGGTATATTTTTTCAGCTAAAAAATGATTTAGAGAAGTTGTCGGCAGAGTGTGATGCTGCTAATGAAATCTTTACTCCTAAAGATATTTTGGGTATTGAAAAAACATCTGCTTTAATAGATAATTATTTAAAGAGGCTAAGAGGAGATATCGGGCAGCTGCCTGATAATATTTATAAGAAGGGACTAGAGGGTTTACTTACAGAACTATGATTGATAAAGAGAAGTTTAAGGCAAATCTTAAAGAAACAATAGATACTATAGTTTTTGTTGTAGTTGCAGTTATTTTAATAAGATTTTTTATTGCAGAATTAAGATGGATACCATCCGGTTCTATGAAACCTACACTTGTCGAAGGTGATAGAATTGTTGTTGAAAAACTGACTAAATTTCCCAATCTTCTAAAAAATCATAGTTTTGAAAATACTCCGCAAAGAGGCGATGTAATGATATTTTATCCGCCTTTTGTAAAATTGAAAACTACGCCTTGGGCTGTTTTTAGCAGACTAACAGGTTTTTTCTGCAAAGACATTGCTTATATAAAACGTGTTGTAGGGCTTCCTGGTGAAAAGCTGGAAATCAAACAGGGCGATAACGGAGCTTATAAAGTTTATATTAATGATAAACCATTAAAAGAAGATTATATAATGAGCGAGTATGATTTCCACAAGTGCAAATCAGATATGTATTGCGGTCCTCTTGTAATTCCTCAGGGACATTATTTCATGATGGGGGACAACCGTGGCAATTCTATGGACAGCCGTTTCTGGGGAACATTGCCAAAGGAAAGGTTCATAGGCCGCGCTGTATTTCTTTTCTGGCCGTTTACGCATATGAGAAGTCTGTAATTTATCCCTACTAAAGTTGTAGAAATTTCTAACTAATTGGGAATTTTAATTTTTGGCTACAGCATTTAATATGATAGTGTGAAGGAATAAAAAGCCGGAACAATTATCACAAAAGTCTTTTGCCACATTTTGGCATTACTTTTGTTGTGTTCATGGAAGAAAAAAGAAAGAAAAGGAGATCAATTTATGGCTTCAATCACTATTAACACAAACCTTGCCTCCTTGACAGCGCAAAGAAACTTGTCAGCGGCAACAACAGGTATGAACACCGCAATGGAAAGATTATCAACGGGGTATCGTATTAACTCCGGTAAAGATGATGCTGCAGGCTCAGCTGTATCAACTTTAATGGAAGCTCAGATTTCAGGTTATGATGTTGCTGAATCAAATGCAACAATGGGACTGTCGCTTCTTGATACTGCTGAAGGTGTATTGGATATTGTTTCTGATTATCTGCAGCGTATAAGAGATTTGACCGAACAAGCTGCCAACGGTACTTATGGTACATCTTCAATGCAGGCAATCAGAACAGAAGTTCAACAGAGAATGGAAGAAATAAATCGTTTATGTGACGTTATTGATTTTAACGGAATCAAACTCTTAGATGGTACAAGTAATGCTTACCAGAGCGGTTCCGGTGTTAACTTGCAGGTAAGTAACAATTCCGGTAAACCAAATATTATTAATCTTGAAAAATCATTGTTTGCATCTGCAAAATGTAGTGCATTATTTAATACTACAAATGGCAATGAATGGTTCATACGTCAAGGTGAAAATTTTGATGCAGCTAAAGATGCTCATGGTTATATAGATTCAGAAAAATTCTCTACACCTGCATTATATGCAAGAATTAATGGTACAAGAGTAGAGTTAGATGATGGTACTGTTTACGACTTTACTGGTCAAGGTATTAAAGATAATAACTATGATGAGTTCGGAACAAGAAATGGTAAAACTGGTGTATTCAACTGTATAACTGCAATCTGTGATGCAGTTTATACAAATGATTCAACAGCACGTGAATTTTTACAATTCATTGATGATGCAATTGAAAACATTTCAGACAGAACTGCTCTTATCGGTGCGTACATGAACCGTGTAGAATCAGCTGTTGATGCAATCGGAGTTCAAAAGGAAAACATTGTGGCAGCAAATTCTTCTATCAAGGATGCTGATGTTGCTACAGAATCTTCTAACTATATTAAGTATCAAATATTGCAGCAATCTACAGCAACATTGCTTTCAACTGCAAACCAGACTCCAAGTATTGCATTGAATTTAATCTAATAAGTTTTTCTTAAATAGTGATGAAGCCCCCGCGCAGCGGGGGCTTCATTGGCAAACATAATAAAAAGCTTGAGTTAAACTCAAGCGGAAAAAGGGAAAAGGGATTAGTGTTAA
>UNSK01000067.1 GCA_900552525.1 Candidatus Gastranaerophilales bacterium
AATTTTAACATAATAGTTAGACATCAAACAAAAGGAGAGAATTATGACAAACTTTAAAAACGCAGAAATTGGAACTTTAGCTGAAATTGGAGAAAAATATGAGAACGGTAAAGCTTTTTTACATGATTTGCTAGAATTGACAAGCTGTGAAATATCAGTAAATGCTATGACAGCTGGTCTAAAAATTCCTTTTTGTCATAGACATTTTCAAAACGAAGAAATTTATATTTTTCTGAAGGGTGAAGGGACAATTACAGTTGATAATAAAGTTATAGACGTTAAGGAAGGAAGTTGCGTAAAGATAATGCCGAAAGCAGCTAGAACAATTGAAGCCAAAACCGATATGCAATATCTTTGTGTACAAGCTAAAACAAATTCACTTGAACAATTTGGGCTTAAAGATGCAGAACTTTGTTAATTAATCACTCAGCAAGAGCTTCAAGATCTTTTTGGAGCTTACTTAAAACACTTTCAGTTGAATCCTTGTTCAACAAAGTTGACTGAACTGCAGTATTTACAAGAGTGTTAATTTCCTTTTGATTTCTTTTCTGTTTTAACTGCGGGGTTATCCGGTTAATCTGTTTTGCACTTATTGAACGGGCTTTTGCTTCCAGAGCAGAATTATCGTTATAAAAACTATTCTTTAATACATTGGTGTTTGTACCAATAACGTTTGTCATTTTTGCAAGCTCAAGCTGATTTTGCTCATTTGTTAAATATAGACAAAAATCAAGCGCTTCCTTTTTATATTTAGCTCTCAATGGAATTACAAAATTCATGACAGAAAAATCATTTTGACCAACTGGACCTTTAATCTGTTCCATCACATCTGTTTGCTCGTAAACTGATGGTGCATTTTCCTTAATCATAGTAAGAAAATTTGCCCCCCCTTGAAAGAAAACAATTTTACCTGCCATATACTGCTCTAAAGCTTCACGATGAGTAAAAGTAATACTTTCAGGAGGAATAAGATCCTTCTGATACAAATCTTTGAACATTTCAAAAACTTTTTGCGCTTTCGGGTAATCTTCGGCTTCTGATATTCCGTACTTGTTCAAAATTTTAACCATTGTATCGTTTTCAGTTATTGTTGGTAAAAAGGCGTAAGCACCTGTATTTGCTTTTACTTTTTCAGAGATTGAAGCAAGTTCTCGATAAGTTCTTGGGAGTCTTATTATATCAGATTTTTGAAATAATTCTTTATTATAAATAGTTATCGCACTCGTTGCATACCACGGAATTGAGTACAATTTATCATTATATTTAAGAGCATTAATAATTTCAGGATTGAAATCCTGAACAGACTCCTCATCTATCTCTTCCAGAGTCCCTTTTTGAGCTAAAAGAGCTGAGAAATCTGGATTAAGATTAATTAAATCCGGCGGATTATCAGTCATAACTGCTGCAAGAGTTCGTTTTTCACCCTCAGAAAACGGCACATCGACCCATTTTATATGCACATTAGGATGCTCTTTTTCGTATGTCCTGATTACTTTATACATATAATCAGAAAAGTCACCCATCTGCAAAGTCCAGAACGTTACAACTTTTGGCTCATGTTCTTTTCTGATTGAACAAGCGGTAAGTCCTAATACTGATATCATAAGAATAAAAAGTACCAGAAACTTCTTCATCTTATTAGCCCTTTATATCTGAATTAAGGTTCAAATCAATATACTTAAATGTATTAATCAAAATTCCTGGAGGGAAATTATACACATTGTTGCACGGAGTTATTTTGAGAATAGAATTGGAACTGTCAACACCTGCGATTGTTGCAAGATATCTGTTTTTGTTTACCGTAAAAATAACATACCCGTTTGATGTCTGCACCTCATCTATTAAAAACCTGTTTGCAGACAATGATGCAAGTGTAAGATAAAAAAGCTTCTCTTTATTTACTGTAAAAATTTTAGTACAATCCGCAAACATAATATTTTGAGGCATTGTTACAGGCTGGCTGACAGCATTAATCTCAGCCGCAAAACATGGTACAAAAAGCATTAATGTAATTAACAAAAACTTTCTCATAAAATCTCCTATGCTTTTTGCATTTTAGCATATATTTCATTAAACTAACTCATATATTAGTATTAATTTGAAAGTTTTGAAGCTGCATACTCACGAAAAGTTTCTTTTAAAAATGCATCTCCTTCAATGTCATAGGAAAAATTCGGGATTTTGCTGCAAACATCAAGCAGAGGATACATAAAATCTAAATTGCTTCCAGGATCTGTCTGATTGGGATGAACCGGCAGTTCTATACATTCCTTACCTGTGTCTATAATTATTTTTATATTATAAACTCTTGCACTGGTAGAACCTCCCCTTGTAAATAAGCGCGAAATCATTCCCGCCTTAATAATGACTTTAAAACTTTTGATATCAGAAAAGTTAATATTTTTTGCTTTCCTTTCAGAAAAATATGAATATACTAAACGCATCTTGTCATCTGAGATTTGGATGACAGATACATACCCTTTTTTCAGAAACAAATATCTTTTTATGTGTTCTAATACAACATAAAAAGTTATTACAAGACAAAAAATAAGACCAATCATCCTGTCAACACTTGTTCTTGCAAAAGCAGCATATAAACCGGTCATTATAATTGAAATAACACCGATAAATGAAAAAGCTAAGGATAGAAAAGAATGATTTTGTAAAACAATTGTAGCTGTCATAGTCAAAATATATCATTTTGGAGAAAAAATGTAAACGGAGGTTTATATGTTGTTAAATCTTCTTCGGAGTGGTATAATTGGCTTAATATATAAGTACAGAGGGAGAAGAATATGTTACAGGAAGCTACAAGAGCTATAAATTCTGCATTTAATAATAGTTTTATAAAAAAATTGAGCCAGTATCTTCACGATTGTGTGCGTGAAGAGGTCAAAAGCTCTACTTTCAGAAATCTTAAAGCTGACAAAGACAACAAATGGATTTTCTTAGATGAAGAAGATACTCTGTTTACCCAAGGTTTGGAATATTTAAGGCTGGAGGGCTCTGACCCGAAACTTACAGAGCTTATGATTCAGTCAGAAACAAGCCAGAAAGATAAATATCTTATTTACGGCTACATGTTTTTGACAGGAAAATCAAAAAGCGGTAAGAAAAACGAATTTTTGACCCCGCTTCTTTATGCACCTTGCAGGCTTGAAAGAAACGGCGTTAATATAAATTGTATGCTGACTGATGAGTTTTTATCCCTGAATACAGGTGCACTCACTGCCTTGATGAAAAAGAATGATGATGAAGATGAAACAGAGCAGCTTCTTGAAGGATTACTTGATGTTGTACCGTCTGTTCCTATTACACAGGAAAAGATGGATATATTTTTAACCACACTTAAATCAATAGTTCCTGATATTGACGTTTCACTAAATCCTGATAACATTATCAAAGAAGACAATATAACAAAAGACTTCTACAATGACGGGGTAAATGAAGGAATAAACTCAGAAAACATTGACGAAATAATCGAGCAGGAAGAAAGAGCTAAAAAATCTGCCATAAAGCTGGATAAAATAAGTTTAACAAAACAGTGCGCAATAATTTTAACCAAGCGCCCTGCTGTAACAGCCGGAGTTTTGCACGAACTTACGCAAATTGCTGAAAAACCGAGCGGAATTTATAGAGAAACTGTTTTAAACCTTATTAATGAAGAGTACACTCAGTCAAAACCGACTGACAGTCAGCAAAAGAGCCTTGCGGACTTCTTTCCGGTAACTCCGCTGTCGCTTTCTGATGCACAGCTTAATGTTGTAAAAAATGTAGAAAATGCAAAGCTTGTATCTGTTTTCGGCCCTCCGGGAACAGGTAAATCACAAACTATAGTTAACCTCGCAGCACATTTAATTGCAAACGGAAAAACTGTTCTTGTTGCATCACGTATGGATAAAGCTGTTGATGTTGTCGCAGAAAGACTTAACGAGCTGGGAGCGCCGTTTTTAGCGCTTAGAGCAGGAAGGCTGAATTACCAGAGAGAGTTATCAATGCAGCTTCAAGACCTGCTTGCAAACAAAGTCGACCTTGATGAAGGGGCTGAAAATTCTATTCTATGCGATGTTTCTGATATGGAAAACTTATTGAAAGCCATATCTGACTTAGAAAAGAAATCAGAAAAAATAATTAAGCTTGAAGAAGAGTGGACGGAGGTAAATGGAGAAATTAATCTCCAAAAATCCCAATATGCAAATCCTCTGTTTATCAAACACGTTCTTAAGGAAGACGAAATTAATCTTGTAGAAAACTCAATTAAGTCACTTAGCGAAAATATCGAAAAATCAGGTTTTTGGAGCGGGTTAAAAAACATTTCTGCAATCGGAAATCTAAAAAAATGTCTACGCACAAACAGTTTTGATGTTAATAATGAAAATCTTGCAATACTTAGAAATGAATTGGAATTTGCAAAACTTGTATGCAAAGCAAGAAAAATTGAAACTGAAATTCAGACAATCGGAAATATTCACGTTCTGTCTGAACAAATCAGAAACATGAAACAAAAACAGAAACGACTTGCAATTGATATTTTAAAATGCAAACGCAGACAAGCTTTAAAAGGATTAATGCAAGACCCTGTAAAAAGACAGAGATTGTTTGTTCATTCAAAATCCCTTGTTGAGAGGAAGAAAAATCTTCAAAACAGGCTTCTTGAAACAGAAGATTTTAAACCGCTTCTTGAAGCATTCCCTTGCTGGTGTGTTACAACCTACGCTGTTTCAGGTTCTTTACCGATGAAACCGGGACTTTTTGATGTCGTAATCATTGATGAGGCTTCTCAATGCGATATTGCAAGCTGTTTCCCAATTTTATTCAGAGCTAAGAAAGCTGTAGTAGTTGGTGATGATAAACAATTACCTCACCTGTCTTTCTTAGAAAAAGCAAAAGAGCAATCTTTCCTTTCACAATACGGAATAACTGACAGATATCAGCTTATGTGGCGTTTCAGGACAAATTCAATGTTTGATTTAGCCAATTACTATTCTATGCATCCGGTTCTTCTGGATGAACATTTCAGAAGCCTCCCGCCTATTATTAATTACTCTAACAAAGAGTTTTACGGCGGAAGAATTAAGGTCATGAGAAGGAATGACAATTCTAAAAAAGTTCTTGAAACAGTTGTTGTTCCTGACGGCAAAGTAGATTTTGATGCAACAAGAAATCTGCCGGAAATCGAAGCATTGGTAAAAAGATTACATGAAATCGTTATCGAAGATGAAAGGAAAAATCCTGATAATCCTGTATCAATCGGCATAATTTCTCCGTTCAGAGCGCAGGTTGAACAATTAAAGATTTCTGTAAGCAAGGTTCTATCAGAGCACATGATGGGAAAACACCAGATTGAAATCGGTACAGCGCATACTTTTCAGGGTGATGAGAGGGATATTATCCTTATATCGTGGGCTTATGCAAACAACAGTTTCCCGCAGAGTTTAATATTCTTACAGAAACCGAATTTGTTTAACGTCGCAATCACACGTGCACGCTACCAGATGATTAACTTTATTTCAAAAGACCCTAGAGAACTGCCGGAAGGAATTTTGAGGAGCTATTTGGGTTTTGTCGAAGAGTATGAAAACAGGTTTGCTCTGAGCAAGTCTGATGACTTTGATGAAAATATTTATAAAAATTCTTTTGAGAAAGAAGTTGCAAATGCATTTAGAGAATTAGGACACAAAGTAACCTGCGGAGTAGATATTGCCGGATTAAGCGTGGATTTACTCGTTGATGATAAGTTTGTAATTGAATGCGATGGAGTAGAAGATAAAACACCTTGTAAAGTTTCTAATATGAAGAAACAGGCTATTATTGAGCGCTCCGGCTTGAAAGTTTCAAGAATTTCAAAACGTGAATGGGGATACTCACCAAAAGCCTGCATAGATAGAGTGATTAATAGCAGCTTGTTATAGAACCATATCTCTATGACTCATCATCTCGATTTTTCTTAAATATTCCGGTTAGCTTTTCATCTGGATAAACGTATAAATCATCGTTTTGCTCCAGTGGAAAGATAATAATATTGTTTAGAGGGATATTTTCATTACTTTTCTTATCCTCTTTTTTAGTAAGTTCAATATAATCAAATGAAATTTTTTCAGCTTCATTAACTAACTCTTGGAGCTGTTGGCTTATTTTTTCAATAATAAGAAAATTTTTCTCAAGCTGTTTAAGCTTTTTTTTAGAAGTTTTTGAACAATTCTTTCTAATATATACAACACATTCTAAATTTCCAGACATATGTGTTGCCATTCCAAGCAAGTCATAAAGCTGATTTAATAAAAAATCGTTACACGTTTTAAGATCTTGTTCTTGTTCATCTATCAAAATATACCCCTCCTATCTATCGCGTTCGCGAAAGCGATAAAAAGATTTTATCACTATTATGTTAAGTATGCAAGAGGAAAGAGATTTAAATAAAAAAAAGAAAATTATTCTAGAGGCACTTGCTAAAACTTTAAAGGATTTGAGAGGTGCTCAGAGTCAATTTAGATTTTGCAGCGAAAATGATATTAGTATAGATGTAATTAGTAAGTGTGAACGTGCAGTCAAAGATCCTCAATTAACAACATTATGCAAGATTGCTGAAGGTTTTGATTTATCTTTTTCTGAGTTAGCTTTAAGAATAGAGAATAACTTACCTCATAATTTTTTTCTGATAGAAAAATAATTATCACATTCACTTATCCCGTTCGCGAAAGCGAATTGCTTAAAAAAATAATAAAATTCTAGTATGCAAAAGGATATTACAGAAAAGAAAAACTTGATAAAAAGAGCTTTAGCTGCAACCATGAGAGAATGTCGTGGTGAGCAGAGTTTATTCAAATACAGTAGTGAAAATGATATCCCTCTTTCGATTGTTAGTGAAGCTGAGCGGGGGTTAAAAGACCCGCAGTTAACAACAATTTTTAAAATGGCAGAAGCATATTCCTTATCACCAGGAACTTTTGTCGACAAGATTGCTTCCAAATTACCTCCAAAATTCTCTATGATAGATAAATAACAGTTGTATTGATGTTATAATATTACAAATGAAGTATGCTTTAGTTTTAGTGAATATAAAAGGGCTTGGGGTTAAGACTTTTAGCTATCTTATACCTGACGAAATGCGCGAAAAAATTCAAATCGGGCAGGCTGTACTTGTACCGTTCGGACGTCAGGGACTTATTAATGCTTTTATAGTAGGATTTTCTGACTATCTTCCGGGTGATTTTAAAGCAAAAAAGATTAACAAAATCCTCGATGAAACACCGCTATTTTCACTAAAATATTTAAAATTATTAGAATGGGTTGCAAATTATTACTGCACTGATTTTGTTACGGTTTTAAACGCAGCGCTTCCGATGAAATTAATTGAAAAAAATGCCAAAGTTGCATTAGCTGTTTCGCTCTTGAAAGATGATGGAGAAGGTTTAACCAAACGCCAGAAAGAAATTCTTGTACTGCTTAAGGAAAAAGGAAAGTGCTCGCTTATTGAATTTGAAGAACTAGCTAAAACAACGCGAACAACAATGAAAAAGCTTGAAGAAAACGGGTTCATAAAAATCGAAGAAGAATATATTTACAGAAACCCGCTCTCAATATTCAAAGATGTTGAAACAGAACCATTGTTTGAGCTTGCTGGAGAGCAAATTACAGCATATGAAGGAATTAAGGGTAAATTAAGGTCGCAAAGCCCGATTTTGCTGCATGGCGTTACTGCCTCCGGGAAAACAGAAGTTTATTTTAAGCTTATAAAAGATGTAATTGATTCTGGCAAAAACGTTCTGTTTCTTGCGCCGGAAATCGCACTTGCCTCGCAATTAACTAAACGTCTTGCGCGAAAGTTCGGGATTAAAGATGTTGCAATCTGGCACAGCAGTATTTCTGACGGTGAAAAATACGATGTATGGCAAAGGCTTTTCAAAAACGAAATAAAAATTCTTGCCGGTGCGCGTTCTGCTGTTTTTGCACCGCTTCAAAATATCGGATTGATTATAATAGACGAGGAGCACGAAAGTGCTTACAAGCAGACAAATCCGGCGCCGCGCTACGACGCGCGCGTAGATCGGAAGA
>UNSK01000068.1 GCA_900552525.1 Candidatus Gastranaerophilales bacterium
TTTCTGAAAATGTGCGCTTATCTGTTATGGATAAGATACAAAACTATTACGCACCAAAATTAAAAGCGTATTATGCAACGCTATGAGATAGGGACAAAAACCCAACTTTTATGAAAACATAAATTTATATATGAGTACAGCTATTGATTTCTTAAAGAAACACGAAAGTGTATCACCGTCCCATTTTGAAGAAAATGCAAAATGGAGAAAGGAAAATAAAGAGTGGTTAAAATATTCACGAATAATAGCAATTACAATGCTTGACAAAATGAAAGAACTTGGACTTACAAAAAAAATGCTTGCAGAAAGAATAGGATGTAGCCAACAATATCTTGATAAAATACTTAAAGGTAGTGAAAACCTTTCTCTTGATGTTTTATGTAAAGTAGAAGAAGTACTAAAATTTCAAATAATACATAAGTCCTATGAATAAAGAAATGAGCTTGGATGTTGCGCTCGACATTATCGGGACACTCCGCATGATGAAAATAGATGAAATATCAGAAGAGAAGGATGAAAATAAGAAAGAATTGTTATACAAAGAATTGGATATACTTACCACAGAGGAAGAAGTAGCAAATGGATTACTACAGTTTGAAGTTTCTGAAAAAGTACGCTTATCTATCATGGATAAGATAGAAAACTATTATGCACCCAAATTGAAGGCATACTATGCAACGCTATGAGATAGGGATAAAAAACAAAAAGATAGCGATATCGAACCACAAACCACAGAAATAGTCTTGCCGGGTGTTACAAAATGATATTCAGTACTTGGCTGATGGGGGCGGTTCTTCCCCCATTCAGACCAAAGCAACTATCAAAATGATAAAGATTTTCAATACTCAACCCCAAAGAAATTTCTCTTTGTTTCGTTCAGCTTCATAGTGTCTCTGTCGTACTCTCCGGCAGTTCCTCCAATTTCAAGCATTTTATTTATATCATATCTCACCCGCTTGTAATAATCGCTCACAGAGCCGGAAAAGTCGGGCTTCTTCAATTCTGCGGGCTGCGGTCTTTGTGCCTGTTTAAATCGGGTTCTGAATGTGGGCTTATTGCTTTCAACTGCCAACCCTGCAAACTCTCCAACTTGCAAGTTTAAAAATTCTGACGGTTTGATAACATCACGTTCCTGTATTGTTTCAGACCTACCAAAAGTTTTTCCAAACTTCCTCGTATTGCGTCCCTCGTTGGATGTTATATATACCTTATCGGCTTTTCCGAATTGTTTAGAAAGGATTTCAGCCGTTTTGCTGCTTGCTACCCTGCCATAGAAATGGGAATTGCAGGAAGCAAACAAAACATCGGCT
Source organism: Candidatus Gastranaerophilales bacterium (assembly GCA_900552525.1). Lineage (GTDB taxonomy): Bacteria > Cyanobacteriota > Vampirovibrionia > Gastranaerophilales > Gastranaerophilaceae > CAG-196. The sequence continues at coordinate 1,311 of UNSK01000068.1, forward strand.
TTTTCCCTACCGTAACCGTCCTCTAACTGTGCAATATCCTGGCACATTATAACCGTTGCTATCTTGTTGCTCCTGCCTGTATTCGGCAAAACTTCGATATTCGGTATAAATACGGTCGGTGCTTCATCCAAAAGAACAAAAGACGGATGTTTATCCGGCTGGTTCATCAGCTTGGTAGCAACCGTTATCACTAAAGAGCACAATGGGGCAAAAGTCTGTGTTAATGTCGGGTAACTTCCGACTGTCAAAATAATAGGGTTTTGCGGGTCGTTCACATCGAGTGAGAAATCATCGCCCGAAAACAAGAACATAAGTTCGGGAGTGTTTATCTGTGCTATTGCTCCTTGTAATGTGCCAATAACCCCGCTTACTTGGCTGTCTGCCCCCCTCTCCATTGCATTGTAAATACTAACGGTCATTTGTGCCGTTTGTACGTTCTTCTGCAAAGTTTTAAGTAGTGCGGTATCATTACTCGTTATCATGGCTAAAACGTGCGGTAAATCGCAAATATCGGGGCGTTCCTCTTTCAGATACCAAATACAGGCGGTCAAGAGGTCGGTTGCGCTTCTCGTCCAAAAGTCCGGCTTCTTGATACTCTCTTTCATTAGATTGCTTATTATTGCCTGTGCGTACTCACGTGCATAAGACGTATTAGGCAAATATCGTGGATTTAAAGGGTTTACCCTGTAAGATGCAGCCGGATTATTGAAATCCAAATAAAAGTGTCTTAAAACGCTTCCTTTGGCGTTTACAAAGGATTGTACATCTTTTGCCAATGTCGGAAATTTGAAATCATATACCACACCCGCAAACCCCATGCGGACAAACTCGGAAAGCAAAGGCACTGCAATACTTTCACTTTTCCCGCTTCCGGCTGCTCCTAATACAAAAACCCCTCTAAATGGGTTTCCCAACTGCACCCCTCCGGCTTCTGTCCGCAAAACTGCCGTATTTGGGTTCTTGGGGGCTTCCTCTTTTTTTCCCTTACGTTTGTATTTGATAAACAAATAGACTGCTCCGGCTTCCACCGCAAGCACAAACAAACCGTTTCCGATTTCTCCGGCACGAAAACACAAATACACCACACCCAAAGGCAAAACCGCCAAAGCTGCAAGCATGGGGAAAGCGTAAATCAATGCCAAATACATCAAACAACCGCTACGGTTGCTACTTTTTAATTGTCCCTCTTTCATGATTTTATAATTTTGGTTTTACTTTATTATCCTTTTTTTCTGTCTTGACAGCTTGTGTTACCCTCTGTTCCTGTTGCTGTCGTATCTGTTGCTCCCTCTGCCGTTCCTGCTGAATGGCTCTGTTTATCTGTTCCTGCATTTCTTTTGGTGTGCCGTTCTTCATGGCGTTCTTGTATTCAAAACTTTCCTTTATATCACGTTCATTTTTAAAACGTTTATCAAAAGCCTTTTCACATGAAGAATACCACTCTTTGCGGTTAAATCCCCCTTGTGCTGCACCTGTATTCTTTTTCCCTGTGTGGTTTGTCATGGGGCTGATTGATTTACCGTTATTCTTGGTTTTATGGCTTACGATAATATGGGCGTGCAAATCTTCTCCGTCTTTTTCGTGCCGTTCAAAATGGATTTTACCGTAAAACTCCAAATCATCAGCTTTCAGCCCTTTATTAAACCCCTCTGCATATTTCGGCATAACTTCGGTACGGATATACTCTTTCATGGCTGCTGCCTGTTCCTCTTTCGTGGCTCCCATTTTACGGAGTTCCTCACGTGAAGGCGCAACAGTGATAACATAGAACTTTGCTTCTTTGGCTTTCAATCCCTTTCGGTTGTTGTCTATCTTGTTGGTTACTTCTTTGGGGCTTATCCTGTTCTGTTCCTGATTAAAGAACGGTTCAGGCGTTAACCCTGCTTGCAGCCGTTCTGCATCTTCATGCTGCAAGTAGGAAACCACATCAGAACAACTGCCGGTATTGGCATAAACTTTACCGCCTCCCTGTACTTTTACTATCATCACCCAAAAAGTCTATCTATTAAACCCGCTTTTCCCTTTTCGTCCAAATAGCGTACAAGAGTTAAAATCGCTTGTTTTACTTCATTGTTCTGTTTGGATATTGTTTCTGCTAATTTATTTCTCGTATCTACCTGTATATCGGAATTGCTTTCTACGGCTTGTATAAATTCTATTAACTTGGCAGAAGTAGCCAAACTCCCAATATTAGCCTTTATTCTTTCTTCGGTGGTTGTTATGGCTTCAAGCATCGGGCGCAAAATGTCCTGCTCCTGCTTACGGATAAACCCGATTACTTGGTCGTTCTTCTTGATTAGTTTTTCCATTTCCTTGGCGGGGCTTTCATGTTTAGCCGGATTTATCCCATACCGTTGGAAATAGTCTAACGAAAGGGAAATAAAATCTTTCTTCGTGATACCACATGAAGCACAAAAATGCTCTAATTTCTTGCCGATTTCGGGAGAAACGGCAACAGTAGAATTGCGGGGAGTATTAGGTTTCTTTTCTTCCATATTATAACGGTTTATATATCATTAAGTACTGATACAAAAGTAGTTATTTATTATAATATATCAATACTATATATTAAAAATCGAATAATTTTTAATAAACGGCTGATTTTCAGCCGTAACCCCGTAGGGCAAGAGGAAAAAACGCAACTCTGTGGCGTTTCCTCTTGCTATTCCTATTCGACTGCCTAAGCAGCCGACGGAATACCCCTCCCCTGCGGTGCGGGCGTGCGTGAGCTGCGCTAATGCACAAGGGGGCGGGGGTTATGCGGTCGGATGTGTGGCGGGCTAATAGGAATAGTTCCGACTGCGCATAATTTAACAGGCTCAAACATTTATTGGTATTGTTATCTCTGCCGAAACAGAAGATAAAAACGTGTTCTTCGGGCAGGAAGATTTATTTAAACCTAAAAACACCTCTGTTGAAATAGAACTACCCTTTTACGCCTTTAATATCCTTGAAAGACAGGCAAAGAAAGAGGGGATAACATTGAAAGAATACATTTGTAAAGAATTGGAAGAGTATTGTAAAACATCCTGTATAACAAATAGTTATAGCAAAAAGTACCTAAATCACTAAAATCAGTAATTTACAAAAACATCTATAAAAATACATTTTTTAACACGCGGGGAATTTCGTCCTTTTCCCCGCTGCGCTTGGCTTTTTGCTTTGCTTCCACAGGTATTCAAGAACTCGTTTTTCTCTCTTTTCACTTCTCTAAAATCCTTTGACTTGTTTTAAGGCATAACTTGTTATATGCTTATCAAACAAGAGAAAACAACATATAACAAACTAATAATAAACGTTTTAATAGGATAAATAAAAAGCTAACTACGAGTTCTTGAATACTAACTGCGAGTTTTTGAATACTATTTCATCATTTTACTACGAGTTTTTGAATACTATTCCATAACATCAACGAGTTTTATTTGTAAAACTCGTTTTTATATTTTATATTTGCACAAAACATTGATAAATATGGCAATAGTAAACAAAGACCTTATTCAAAGTTATATTATGACTACCGCCAAATATGACTTTAACGTGTACGAAAAACGAATAATCTACCGTCTTGTAGAAATGGCTCAAGGAGAAGTACAAGGTGTAAAATTCGCCAATAACTGCCAGAAAATAGAGCATGACCTTTTCAGCTGCGTAAACATAACCATGCCTATCGCTTGCCTGCTCAATGGAGAAGAAGATAAAAACTATGCAAGGGTAAAGGAAGCCTTGCAATCACTCCAACGGAAAATATTCGAATATGAAGATGATGAAATTTGGCAAAGCATTTCTATTATCGCACTACCTTATATCCGAAAGCGTTCCTCTGTCCTCTCTTTTCAAGTCCACCCTCGTGTATGGGACTGTATTCTTGATTTTTCCAAAGGCTACCGAAAATATGAGCTAAAGGCTGCCATGAGTTTTAAAAGCCAATTTTCCATGCGCTTCTATGAACTACTTAGCAATCAAAAAAGCCCCCTAACCTATTCAGTAATTCAACTGAAAGAAATGTTTTGTGTAGCAGATAAGTACGAGCGTATAAACGATTTTATACGCTATGTAGTGGAAGCTGCAAAAAAAGAGTTGGATGAAGTAAGCCCATATACATTTGAATACACCCCCGTCAAATCGGGAAGAAAGATTACCGCCATAAAGTTTTATCCTGTATATCAGCCGGAGCACCGAGATAGCGATTTGGAAAAACACGATTTGCAAAAGCAAATTTCTTTAAGTTGGTCTTTATCATCAGAAGTTCGCAATTACCTAAAAAACTCGATAGGATATTCAGACAAAGAAATTAAGAATAACTTGGATTTATTCATATCTGCACAAAATATACTTCCGGATTTAATGGGTGAACTTGCTTTACTAAAAGGCAAAGCAAGAGACAAGAAGAACCCTAAAGGCTATATCATTAATTCAATAAAAGGTAAACTAAATGACAAAAAATAAAATAGATATGGAAGAATTAAAAGTTAAAGTAGTGGAAGTTTCACAGGAAAAGGAACAACCACAAGGAGACGATTATATTCGTGTTACCGTTGAAATTGACGGGCGAAAAATAGCCGTATGGACTACCGAAAGCAACATCAATGCTCTACGCTTTGATATTGACAAAAAGAGATAAATATATTTTTTGTAGATTTTGTAGAAAGCTAAATATATTCTTTATATTTTTGCATATAACTAATTAACAAATAGATACATGAGCGATATACAAACAAGCACCATTAGAGTACCTAAAAACGTGCTTGAAGATATAAAAATATATTGCCGTAAAGCGGGACAACCTGTCGGGGAATGGGTGGAAAAGGCATGGAATTTCTTGCAAAAGAACGATTTCGATATTTACGATACTGAAGTAACCCCCTTTCTGCCTGTTCCGGCTGAAATAGAAAGAGAGCGTAACCAAGTGGATGCACTTTGTAAGCTGATGAGCGAATTTATAATCTCGCAAAAACAGGCACAACTACCAACACCGGATATCATCGCCAAAGCTACCGAAGAAAAAGTAAGAGCCGATTTTTTAGAAAAGGAGTTGCAACAGCTTCGGGAAGAAAACAAGGCTCTGCGTGAACGGTACGAAAAAGCACATAAAGAACTTGTAAGGGTTCAGATTGAGCAAAAAACTTTAGGGAAAATAAAAGTAAATACAGATTTATGAATAAAGAAATGAGCTTGGATGTTGCCCTTGATATTATCGGGACGCTCCGCATGATGAAAATGAAAGAAATTACAGCAGAAACAGATAAAGCTAAACACGCCCAATTATACAAAGAATTGGATATGCTTACCACAGAAGAAAAAATAGCAAATGGACTCTTGCAGTTTGAAGTTTCTGAAAATGTGCGCTTATCGGTCATGGATAAGATACAAAACTATTACGCACCCAAATTAAAGGCATATTATGCAACGCTATGAGATAGGGACAAAAACCCAACTTTTCAAACATGATAAATTCAATAGTTATGGAAACTAATCAAACATATCAAAATGAACTTGGTTCGGCTATGCTCCCATTTGTTATGAGAGAATTGGTTGATACAGTCATGAAAAGAAAAACGCTACCTTTAGAAGATGCGTTATACTATATATATTCTTCCAATTTGTACAAGGCATTATTGGACGAGAATACAAAATTGTGGTATTCAAGTACATTATCACTTTATGAAGCATTAGAAAAAGAGAAAACAGAACAGAAGAGAGTACAAAAGGACAATCCAAAGATATTGCTTTTTCAAATGTTTTGTGCTGAAAATTATAGGGAAACTAAAAATATAAGTGCTAAAGAAACTCTTTTGCTGTTTTCCAATCATGGCGTTTTTGAATTTCTATATGAAAATTTTGAAATGCTGCACACACAAGATACAGAGTATATATTAGATACTATAATAACTTATATCAATAAAAAGGCATGAAACTATATCACGGCTCAACAGTTACCGTCAAATCCCCTAATATACAGAAAGGGCGTAAAGCTACTGACTTTGGAAAAGGATTCTATACGACAACTAATTTTGAACAGGCTAAGAAGTGGGCAATACTCAAAAGGAATCGGGAACATGGTAAAAAAGCTGTCGTTTCAGTTTATGAAGTCCCCGATAATATTCTTGATAGAGAGTTTTCAGTCCTTCGGTTTGAGGGTGCTACAAAAGAGTGGCTGGAGTTTGTAGTTAACAACCGTAGAGGGAAAGGAAAAAACAGCTATGATTTAATAATGGGACCCGTTGCCAATGACCAGTTATATGCAACAATCCGGCTTTATGAACAAGGTGTTGTTACGGCTGATGCAGCGATTGAAATGCTAAAGACCCATAAGCTTTTTAACCAACTTTCATTTCATACAGTGAAAGTTATTCCATTATTAAAATTCACAGAATCTATTGAAGTATAAATCATAAAACTATAATGAACCATGAATAAAGAAATGAGTTTGGATGTTGCGCTCGACATTATCGGGACACTCCGCATGATGAAGATAGATGAAATATCAGAAGAGAAGGATGAAAACAGAAAAAAAATACTGCAAAAAGAACTTTCTGTTCTCAACACAGAAGAAAAAATAGCAAATGGATTGTTGCAGTTTGAAGTTTCTGAAAATGTGCGCTTATCTGTTATGGATAAGATACAAAACTATTACGCACC
>UNSK01000069.1 GCA_900552525.1 Candidatus Gastranaerophilales bacterium
CAAAAAAGATAGAACAATTTTAAATTCAGAAGGAATTAAATTTTCAACGGAGCTATATAGGAAAGATTTAATACAAAAAGAATTATCCATTCATTGCATTGCACCAACAGAACAAGAAATTGATAAGTATATAGATTTATTTCAAGCTTTTTTAGAAAAGAAATTTCCTGCTTCAGAGTTATACTTAGATTCAGGAAAACATAATATTATTTCTACTGCAATATGTATCAAATTTGGTGAAAATAATATCATTCTAGGAGGAGATGTAGAAAATCAAGCCTGGTCAAATGCAATGAATATAGAAAGAGGACAAGAATATACTTGTTGTAATTTAGCTTTATTGAAAGCTCCGCATCACGGTAGTGAAACTGCATATTTAAAAGAAAATTGGAATAATTGGGGGCAAGATTTTCGTACAGCAGTCACAACATATAATAAATCAGGATTACCAAAATCACAAGGTATTCAAAATATTTTAAATCACACAAAGAATATTTACATTTTAAAAGACATACATAATAATTTGCTGTTAGGCGAAAAACTAAGGTTAATGTCTGGTAAGTTAAAAAGTCAAGAAGATATAACAACTTGTTCTAAAGCTACAAGTCATATTAAATTTAGCATTAATCTAAATGGCGATATTGAGCAGGAATGGTTATAAAATTTGTGTATCAATTTTTTAATGTAATCTAACACCTCATTTATAAAGCTACCCTGATTACATGTTTCAATATATGTTAAAGCATTCTTACACAAATCTAATGGATTCATATATGTAGCAATGCCATTGCTTACCAAATACTACAAACTCTCTTATTGAATCCTTAAATGTTTTACGAGTTAATTCTGACATTTTTGTCCACTCTCTTTTAAAACCTTCTATGCTTTCTTGAATAATAACGAGGTCTAGCATAAGAAACCCTTGGAATAACAACCATATTAGTCTGTTTTTGCAATAACTGTTGAGTTTTTATTATGTTTTCAATTAAATTTTTAAAATATGTAGTAATATTGCCGTTTTTACAAGTTTGTACAAATTGTTCTCTTGAACACAGTATTACTATAGACTCATTATTTAATTTCTCAGGAATTAAACAATAAAGATAATTTCTTAAATCTTGATTATTTATCAAATGCTCTGTACCCATAAAATCAAATATCACAGGTACAGAAGAATTTAACCAATCTTTTGGAAATAGTTTATTTGCATAATGAATACAAAAAATGCCTTGTCCTATTTGCCTTAATAATGTATGTCCATTTATAAGTCGTTTATAATCATTTTTCAGCCTTGTACCGTCAACTACCCAAAGCATATTTCTGTAAAAATTTTCCCTTGAATCTCGTTCTTCTGTTTTTATATGTGAATGCTGAAACTCTATAACTAAGCCTTGGTCTGTACAAACATCTGCAATATGATTCTCACTCGTTTTATTATCAGTAAATATTTTTTCTTGCCATTCAAAAGGAAAACAGTTTTTCCAATTTCTATGCCATTCTGTTTCGTTTTCCCACCATTTGTCACAGGTAACTTTTGATTTATGAGCCCAATGATTCATTTTCTTTGAACCGCATTTTGCAATTACAGGCTCTCCACAAGCAGGACATATCCCTTTTAAACCTTTTTGAGCCTCTATTTTTTCATTATTTACAAGAGCAAATCGCATATTACACCTTAATTTGTATTATCAGAAACTACTTTTTGTTTATCAATAAGAGTATTAGCTATTAAGCCTTCGTTAATCTTATTCGCTTGAATGGCTTTTTGTTCATCTATTGCATTTACGATTGGCGAACAAATTTTACCAATTAAAGGCATCTGTGCAAGATTTTGTATAGATTCCGTTAGCTTAACACTATTATTGACTATATCCATAATAGGATGGTCAGGCTTATTATATCCTTTAATTAACTTACCAGGATTTTGAGAGTTCATTGAAACAACAGAGTATAACAACCTTGATTTTAAATCTTTAGCTATTTTTTCATCCTCAATATTTTCTATCTGTTTTGATAGACCTTCAAAAGTTTTGCTTAAAGATTCTTTATATGTATATTCTTCAATTAATCTTTTAGATAGGTTCATTCTTTTGTTTGCAGAATATGCTAGCCAAAAAACAGGAGCATAAAGAGCTAAAACAGCACTCATGATTTTAGGAGTATCATTGATAATTGTTTGTATTTCATAATTTAAGCCGAAAAACATATAGCATGTTAAACTAATTGGTACAAGCGAAATAAACACCATCCACTTAATTGCACTCTTAAAAGCTTTGTAAGCTGATTGCATTTCTTGTTCTTCGCTTTCCCTTTTTGCTTGATATGCAGAACTCAATCCTGCAGTCATTGCTTGAGGCAGCAATGACTCAATTTGTGCAATTAAATCGTTATATTTTTTCTTCATATCTGAAATAAAGTTATCTATTTCTCCTGTTTTATCAATTTGATATTCTTCAATTTCACTTTTTGTATTATTAAATGTTTCGCTTAATTCATCAAAAGTTTGCTCTAATTCCTGTTTTAATCCATCAATTTTTGTTTCTTCTCCAGTTTCAGAGTTCTTTTTGACATATCCAGTTATTTGATTTCTAACTTTTGTTATTTCAACTTTTTGTTTGGAAGATAATTCAAATAAACTTTCAATTTCTTGTTGCGTGCTTAGAACTTCTGTTTGTTTTTCTTTAACAGAATTTCTAAGAGTTGTTATCTCATTAAGGATTGTTGTACTATTTTTAATGTTTGTTATTAATGGTTGAAGTTCTGTATTAGTATTTTGAAGATTATTTTGAATTGTTAACAAATTTTTCTCTTTTTGCTCAATAGCTTTGAGCTGTGCATTTATACTTTTTTTAGATTCAATATTTTCATTTGTTAATTCTTGCATTTTAACAAGATTAGTTTGTACATCGGTAAAATATTTATCAATTTCTTCTTTTCGTTCTTTTGCCCTATTTTTGAAAAAAGCAGCATCTTTTGATGCTTGTTTTACATCTTTAACATCTTGGGACAATGGAGTTTGTAATTCCTTTAATTCATCAGAAAAAGTTTTAGTACTGGTCTTAATAACCTCCTGCAAATCTTTAATTATTTTTTCTTGTTCAAGAAGTTTTTCCCACAATTTTTTTCTTTCATCATCTAAATAATTAATATCAACCATTTCTTACTCCTAAATTCTTAATTTATCCCTTATTATCATTATTTACTATAATTTTGTCATGTTGAGAAAAATTAATATTTTATTAATTATTTGAACAATTATAAGAACTTAAGAACTAACTTTTAACCTTTGATAAAACTCATCCATTTTATTCGCAACTTGTGCTTCTTTCGATTTAATTATGTGCGAGTACGTATTCAAGGTTACATTTTTATCAGCATGTCCTAATCTTCCGCTTACGGTTACAATATCCTCACCTGATGAGATTAGCAAACTTGCGTTTGTATGTCGGAGTTGGTGAAAGGTTATTTTCGGCAAATTATGACGTTTTAAAAAGTTTGTAAACCACTTGTAAGGTCGTTGCGTGCTTATTGGTTTTCCATCTTCATGCAGGAATACATATTCACCATTTTGCCAAGCCGTTCCAAATTTCAATCGGTTTTCTGTCTGTTGCTTTTTGTATTCTTTCAAAAAAGATATTACCGTCTTAGAAGCAGTTACAATTCTCATGCCTGCATCAGTTTTTGGTTTTCCCTCTACATCTCCAATTCCTGCAATATAATGTCTTTGCTTATTTATGCTAATTTCGCAGGTGTTGAAGTTAATATCTTCCCATTTTAAGCCCGTAAGTTCACCCTCTCTCAAACCGATATCTATCGCAAGATAAATCATTGTCATATACATCAAAGGTTCACTACTTAACGTATTTAACATTTCAGCAACTTGTTCATCATTGTAATACTTAGCTTTAGGCTTTGTTACTTTTTGAAGTTTTGCACGTTCAGCAGGATTGTTCATTAAGATATTCCAATCAACTGCAGTTGATAATATTGAATGAATTACAATATGGTGATTACGAACCGTTTTTCTTGTTAATTTCTTTTCTGTATCTCCTTTAAACATTCTATGGAAATCTAACTTATAGATACGGCAAAGTTTTTGAGCAGTTGCATAATTAGTTGCCATACCCGTTTTTAATCTTCTACAAGTTTTAGAAGATATACTAGTCGTTTTAATTATATGTGCAATTGTTAACGGTTCAAGATATTTTATTAGAGATTTTGTTGGTGTAAACCTGCCATCCAATCTCGCACCTTCTTCGTCAAGACTATTGTAAAATTGTATCAAGTGATGTGGTTGCAATTTGTTAAGTGTAATATGTCCTATTACAGGCAATATCCTGTTAAGTATGATTTTGTATGATACTAGAGTTGTAGGAGCTAAGTTTTTCTCTGCATAATCAGCAAGCCATTTTTCTGTAAATTCTGCAAATGTAATTTTGCCTCCATCCAAGTATATCCCATTTTCTATTTCTTTTTGAAACAACACACAGAGAGCATTCAATTCTTTTTGTCGCTTACTTTCTGACATGTTTTCAGGCAATTTAACGGTTTTTGAAACTCTCCTGTGCTTGCCACTAGAATCATATCCCATTGATACCACTATTTTATATGAATTTTTAGACTTTTGTTCGTAATATGCCATTGTTACCTCTATTGTTTATTATCACTAATTTATCAGCTATAAGCACTCATTTTCTTAAGTTCATTTCTCCCACTAGCAATTCAGACTCAAAATAAGTTCAAAATATATACCGATATACTGATACTACTGATACTTATATAGTAGTATCAGTAGTATCGGATATATCAGTTATTTTTATGCCCATAGGATATAATCATCTGCGAATTTAACACCTAAATGAAACTTGTGTACTCGTCTGCCGTTACTGCCATTAGCACTAGGAGCCGTATAGATGATACTATCTACTTCTTGCATTAAATCTGCATATTTCCGCAATTTCCGTCCTATGGATTCAGGTTTTTCATCAAGCTTTATATTACATTTTTCGATAAATGCATTGAGAAGTTCTTGTGCTGTTCCTCTCCAATCCGCATCTATTTCAATTAATTTACGTAATGCTTTAATAATAGGGTCATTAGTATATTCTTTTACCTCTCGTTTCTTCGCTTGTATTTCAGCATTACCCTCACAAGTCCATTGACAAGTAGATTTGTCGAAGCTTAGGTACAGCTCATCAAATTCTACATCTCTACCAGTTATATGTAATTTTGCCTCATTTGATTCTCTACAATCTTTATCTAAAATGAAAATTGTATCAGCAACGCCCATAATTCCGTTTGTTCCTGATATTTTGTTGAAAACATCCGCATCTTTCTGCTTTCGCAAATGATGAACTAATAAGACGGTAATATTATATTTGTCAGCGAAGCTTTTCAGCATACCAACCTCTCTGTAATCTGCTGCATACGCCCCCTCTTGTCTACTAGCACCCGTTCTGATTTTCTGCAAAGTGTCAATCGCTATGAGCTTAGTATTGGGGTGTTCTTGCATATGTTTTTCCAACATATCTATTAATCCATTGGCTAAAGAAGGTGCTTTGATTGCAAAGTTAAAATTTTCAGGAATTTCATTTTTGCCAAGAATTTTTTCTAAACGATTTTTTAATCTATGACGACTATCTTCTAAAGCTAGGTATAGACTTTCGCCTTTATTTGTACAATAGCCCAAGAAATCTGTACCCGTTGCAACACTAAGGCAAATTGCTAAAGTAAGCCAACTTTTACCTGATTTCGGTTGAGCTACAACAAGAGCCAATCCTTGAGGTAGAAAATTTTCCATACACCAATTTATTGGAGCGAGTTTTTGAGTTATTAGTTGTTTGGCAGAGATAAGTTCAAGTTGTTGATTGCCTCTTAGGTCGGCATTTTTACCTCTTGGTAATTTACAAAGTTCAAGCTTAAAGTAATCAATCGCTTGTTTTTGTGATAAATTTCTCGTTGCCATAAGGTAATCTATTATTGAACCTCCTGCACCTCCGTGAGCTCCAAAACATTTGAATGTTTTTGTCTTTGTATAATAGATAAAATCATCGCAATGTCCGCATATAGGACAGTTTTTGTACATAATGTATGTTTTAGTTTTGCGTGTCATTTCTCCGCATTCTTCATTTAGCAAACTTTCAAAGTCAAAATCCGCTTTCAATTTATCTAATTCTGTTGATTTTTCTTTTACAGGAACTATTGTTTTTTCACTAAGTTCCAAGATTTTATCAAACGATACAATTTTATCTAGTATTTTAACTTTTTTATTTGTCCCAAAGAAAATTCTATCAGCATTGACGCAACTTTTATCTGCTTGCGGAAACAATGCTACAAGCGTAGAAGCAATAAGCAATCTTTTGTTTTCGTCTTTTACAGATTCATTCAATTTAAACAGAAGTCTGTATTTTGGTTTTTCTTCAGAATTTGAAAAAGTTTTGTAACATAGCATCGGAAGAATTTCATTATCTTTACATATTTGGATAGCCTCTTTTGGAGTGAGTATTGGTAAGTTCTTATCGTTGTTGTCAATATCAACACCAAAAATTTGTTGCTCTTTCCAATTTGAAGCTCCTAATCCTCCTTCAAGAATGCCTAGACTAAAAGATTTGCCTTGCTCTATTTCAGTTGCAAGTTCCTTAGTGGTTAGGAACTGAGCCTGACTATTTTGTGTACGGGTTTTAATACCACCAATGTCATTACTTTCAGGTTTTTGCGTAAATGCTTTGCTATCAATTTGTACTAAAAATTTAGTGTCTGGTTTTGTCATATTTGTCTCCTTTCAAAATTATATTCTTCGTACTGTTGCTATCTGGTACTGTTGCATTATCGCCGTTGTTCAGATAGTTAATTAAACTGTCCACATTCACAAGATACTTGACTCCTGAGCGAACATATTTGATTTTGTCCTGTAGGACTAGTTTTCGTACATGGTACTTTGTTAGCCCCACAATTTTTGATGCCTCTGAAATAGTTTTTATTTCAGGAATTAATGTTCTATTTTGCATCTGTTCTCCTTTCTGTTCTTTTAAAATCATTGAACAGATATTACAGTACCAAAGCAAAGAGGCAAATGCGTAAAATTACAAATTAACAAGTATTAATACAATTCTTGTAACATATTATTGCATTAATGCAATAATATGTTATGATAATAGAATGAAAAAGAAAGAACTTTGCTATAAACATAAATTATTAAGAAAAACTTTTGGGGTACGATGCTACGGTTTGAGATGTGATGATGAAATTGGAAAAGAGAAAGGTAATAAAATTTCGTATAAAAGTACATCAATGAAACAATTGGCAACAGTGTTTTCAGCAGATATAAATGATAGATATGATACTTCAAAAATATCACGCTTAGAGAATGCAATGGCAGAAGTAACAATCCTAGATTTATACCTCTATCATAAGCATTATAATGTATCTTATGATTTTTTAATGGGCACTACAAATAATAAAAAAAATGAAGATAAGGGGATATACGAAAAATATGGACTTACTGATGCTACTTTAAATATTTTGAAAACTTTTGTAACAAATAAATGTGAAAAGGAACTGCTTGTACTAAATGAAGTTTTTGAAAGTGGTTTAGTACAGCCTTTACTCAGTGCATTGTATGATTATCTTCATAATGACTATGAGAATCGTTTACCTGTGGGGTATAAACCTACAAACGGAGAACTTGTGGAAGTTGAATTGATAGCAAAAGCCGGAAAATTGAATTTAGGTAGCGACATTTTCCCGCTAGAAAAATTAAACAGTTTAAATAAACAAATTTTACATGATAAGTTAGAAGAGTTAAAGCAAGTATTAAACGATAAGCAAAACTCAAAAAATAAACGAAACGAAACTAAAAATTCTAAAAAAATTTTAGACAATATATATAAAAATAA
>UNSK01000070.1 GCA_900552525.1 Candidatus Gastranaerophilales bacterium
TAAAGTTATTGCTCCCGTCGATTACAAAATAGTCGTCGCCACCTGCGCCTAAAACGGTATTGTTATTACCGCTCAAATAGAATGTATCGGCGCCGGGACCGCCGGAAATATTGATATCGTTTGCGTTGACATTATAGATGTTATCTCCGCCGGTGTCTGAAAGATTGGTTACTTTGGCGTTGATGTTGTACGTGTCGTTGCCGTTTCCTCCATTAATTATATGGTTATTTGCCTCATTTAAGTTTATTGTATCGTCGCCGTCATCGCCATATATACGGTTTGTATTAGTATTCATTGTAAGTGTATCGTTCCCGTCACCACCCCGCATTTCAGTGTTGTACCCATTAGTGGTCATTATATCATCACCACCAAGTCCATAAGCAACTGTACTGTGTCCATTAACAGTTATATTATCCGCCAGATTACCACCATAAAATATCATTCCATAGCCGTACAATGAAACATTATGAGCAGCATCCTTTTGTCCTGTTATAGTTGTTGTACCAACAGCACAAAAAGAAATTTCATCGGTTACATGGTTTTGCTTATATAATACAACACGTTTATCATCTGCTGTATTCTGAATATTATAATTAATACCATTAATAACAATATCTTTTGAGGAGTTTGCTGAAAGAATTACGGCTTCTGCATTATCCTTATCTCCGAACCCATTAATAAAGGTATTTTGTCCATTATCAGATATAGTATTATTCCCAGTCCCACCATATATGAGAAGATTATTATTTCTAACATCCACAAAATCATCACCATCACCGGCATTTACGCTGCTATAACCAGCATATATAGTTATGTTATCATTACCATTTCCTCCATATACTAATGCTCTATCTCCTTTTACAACTAGAGTATCATTGCCGTCACCTCCATCCACGGTGATTGCACCAACAGAGGTCGTTGTTATATTATCATCTCCTCCAAGCCCGTAAACTTTGCATAAAGAAGCCTCCAGTACTATAGTGTCAGCTTTGTTTCCACCATAGAAATTTACATTAGAGCTACTTATTTTTACATTATGAGCCTTATTTAAATCTCCTTTAATTGTAAAGTAACCTGATTGAAAATTTATTGTTCCGGATGGTTCTATTGTGTATATCAAAGTATTGGCGCTATTTTTATCATTAGTAACTTCGTAGTCAATTCCATTAATTGTAACAGTTTTAGTTTCATCTTTTTTAGTAAATTCTACAGAATAAGCATTTGCACCGTCCACATTGATTTTAACAGTGTTAGTTCCCTTATCTTGAAGAATAGTATTAATCCCATCTCCACCATTTACAACTATTTTATTCCCCGATATAATATTAAAATTATCATCTCCACCATCGCCATATAGATATGCAGCAGAACTAATATTTACATTTAAAGTATCATTACCTTCTCCTCCGTAAGCCTGAGCACCGTTTACAGTTACGTTAAGAATATCATCGCCAGCATTCCCATAAACATAAGTACCACCGGTTATTATATCATTTCCATCACCGCCATTGACATTTACTGAGGAACCACTAATATTAGTAACAATAATTTCATCATCCCCAGCCTCACCATAAACAGAAGCAGATCCTGCATTGTTATTTATAACAATCTTATCTGACAGATTCCCCCCGTGAACTTCGTTTCGGCTTCCATTTACTATAAGATTATGAGAAACTCCATCCTGTGCTTTTATATAGAAATCAGAAGCAAGAAATGTTAATTCACCTGTTGCCGTGTCCTTAATATAAGAAATAGACTGCGCTGTCGTTAGCTTATTTCTAAGAACATAATCCACGCCATCAATTGTAACAGTTTTAGACTCATTTTTATTAAAATCTATTGCACCTTCTATAGTTGAACTCGCTCTTGTAGAATTACTTACGCTAAAGGAAGCAGCAGAAAGAGCATCAGCTCTCTCCGCCGTTGAGGCCGATACAGGGGTATATGTTTCGGATATTGTATCGTTGCGATGTGTATCGGCTAAAACTTCTACTCTGGCAGCCTCTGCCAGACGGGTAGTTAAACTTTTTCCATTATTTTCTTTGTAGTATAAATTTTGATTGTCATAACGTATGGATTCACGAATCTGAGCTATCTGCTCCAATATCTGGTCAGCCTCCGCTTGCATTGCCTCGCGCGTATCAGCATCATAAGTTCCATTAGAAGCCTGCGTTGCCAAATCCCGTAAACGCTCTAATAGTTTCTGTACCTCCTCCAAGCCGCCCTCGGCCGTCTGAAGTAAAGCTATTCCATCGTCAGTATTCTGCTGTACTTGCAGCATTGAGCTTATCTGAGTTGATAAATCAGTAATAATTGAATAGCCTGCTGCATTATCTTTCGCTTGATTAACTTTGTAACCTGTTGTCATACGGTTAATTGAGTTATTCAAGCCTAGAGTATTTTCACCCAGCGTTCTTTGTAAAATTAAATCTGCGACATCACTTCCAAAGGTAATCATAAACCACCTCCAGAGGCAAATATAAACAGGTATACCAGCTCTATGCTAGTATTTATAGGTGTTTCGCCCCCCCCCCCCATGAGGGTTAAAAGGCAGGCATAGTAAGCATTTCAGCCCATTCTGTTTATACAATACATCCATCGCTAATCATCTCTAACAACGATACATCTTTAAATATATTATACCATAAGTATATAACAGTTGCAACTGAGATATATAATTTAAATTTTGCCTATAAATTTAATATTGTAATCGCTGACAAGCTCTTCATGAGCAAGAACTGTTAAATCCTGCACAAATTCAGACAAAATTACAAAAACCATATGTCTTATATCCATTGGAACAGCTATAACAGGAGAGGTTATCTTTTTCGCTTTAGAAATCTTCATCAATCTTGATGCAATATCCTGAACCTCGCATGAATCAATTCTGATAATAGCCTCTTCTTCATCTTCTTTAAAGAACGAATAAACTCTATCCAAAATCTCATCAGAAAATTCAATAACCTTTAATTCCCCGTCCTTAGCAAGATCTTTTACGATATGGCGAGAAAGAGCCAGTCTTACTTTGTCCAGCAAATCTTCTTTTGTAGGTTCATTTGCATAATCATTAATTTTCTCAAAAATATAAACAATATTTTTTACTGAAACTTTTTCTCTTACAAGACAGGTCAGTAAATACTTTAAATCAGAAGCTGTTATAAAATCAGGAATAATATTATCTACAAGGAAAGAATTAGATTCAATAACCTTTTCCACATACTTGTTAACATCATTGTAATCCATAATATCAGATACTTCTTTTACAGCAATATATTCGATAACACGGCCGATATACTCAGCTGCAGTATCCCCCTTAATCCAGAAGTCTTTTACCTTTTCTTTCTGTATCCAGATTAACTTCTTACCGGTAATACCATCTGTAACGATAATATCATCCTCGCCTGATTTGTAACCCTTCAACTCATCTTTATAAAATGCCACATATCCCGGAAAAACTACAGAACGAAAAACTTCAATATCATGAATTTTTACACTAAATTCATTTTGCATAAGCTCATCGCTGTTGTGGAAATGGATATGCGGAATTACATAACCTAATCTCTCAGCCAAATCCTGCCTTATACGTACTGTTTCCGCCAGCAGATTATCATTAGCTTCCATAGAAATTACTTCAAGAATTTCTTCTGATAAATTTACAACAAACTTTTCTTCTTTTATAGCAGAATACATCGCATCAGGCGAAATTTCATTCACCAGAGCCTGCTTCAACCCGTCTAACTGCCTTAATTCATCAGACATTTGATTATTTAGCTGTTTTTTCTTCTCCGGAGAAAGATTTTCACTCTCTAGCTGGGATTTAATTTTTTTAATTCTTTCTTTCTGGTTTGAAATTTTTAATTGAATTTCTTTGCAGGATGCATAAGGACTTGATGGAGCTGCAAGCATTTTTTCCATTCTATATTTGAAGCTTGTTATATTAACAATGTCATCCAAATCGGTAGAATCTTCGTCCTGTTTTTCTCTCATAAATATACAGTTAAAGTCAAAAGAAGAATCTGTTTCAACCTCATGCATTGTATACAAATCCCAGCCCGCTTCAGACATTTCATTCAGAAGATTTTCCAGAGCCTGTTTGTCATCTGTCGGTACTGATTTTATAATATACTGCATTTTTTTATTAAACATTATCGTCCTCATCCTTTGTACTGATAATTTTATAAATCAAATTGTTATGTGATGGTCTGGTTTCATTTATAGAAAAAGCTTCATCGCAATATCTCTGAGCAATCTTTGTTGCGTCTTCATTATTAGAATATATAGTATAAAGAATTTCTCCTTTTTTTACATATTCACCGCTCTTTTTATTAAGAAAAATCCCCACACTTAAATCAATCGGCTTTGAGCTGTTTTCTCTGGCTGCCCCGAGAGCCTTAACGGCACATGAAACATTATGAGCATTAATATTCTGAATATAACCGTTCTTTTTAGATTCACATTCCACCTTATAGCAAGGAAGTGTAAACTTGTCATAATTATCTATAACTTCCGCAGCTCCCCCCTGAGCAATAATAAGTTCTCTAAATTTCTCAAGCGCCTTACCAGAATGCACGAGATTCTTCAAGTAAGCAGAAGCTTCTGAAATATTGTCATACAAATCAAGCTGCAACAGAGTCATAGCCGCAATTGAATATGTGACTTCTGCAAGATCCCCGTTATCCAAATTTCCCTTCAAAAATTCTATAGCTTCAACTACTTCAAGCGAATTTCCGACAGCGCGTCCGAGAGGTTCTTCCATAGAAGTAACCACTGCAGTTATAGACTTATCCAAAATCTTTCCGACCTTCACAATCAATCTGGAAAGAGCAACTGCATCCTCCGGAGTTTTCATAAAAGCACCGGAACCATACTTAACATCGATTATAATATTAGAAGCACCTGAGGCTATCTTCTTTGAAATTATAGAAGATGCAAGTAATTCGTCTGATTCAACAGCAGCAATTTCATTTCTTAAGATATACATCTTTTTATCTGCAGGAGCCAAATCATCAGCCTGTGACGAGATAACTGCATTTATATTATTTACCTGATTTACAATAGCCTGCGTTGACATATTTGTATTGAGATTAGGAATAGCCTCTAATTTATCAACAGTACCAGCTGATAATCCAAGCCCTCTATCAGCTAACTTTGCAACAGGAATGCCCGCAGCAGCAAGAAGAGGAATTAAGGTTATTGTAACCTTATCCCCAACTCCGCCTGTAGAATGCTTATCAACAATTTTGCCGTTTAATTCGCCAAAATTTATAATTTTACCTGATTTGCCAAGCGCCTCAGTTAGATAAGCAGTTTCATCTACACTCAGCCCCTTAAAGCATACTGCCGTTAACCATGCTGCAACCTGAGCATCAGAAACACAGCCTGACATATAAGAACTCACTATAAAACCTATCTCGTCCTTAGTATGAGCCTTGCCGTGTTTCTTTTTTTCTATCAGGTCGATAAAATTCATTATTTCTTAACGCCGCCTTTTAATTTAGCAATAACACTGTCTGTAATATCAACACCGCCTACAAATACGCCGCGAATATCCATTACTGCATCTAGTTTTTGTTCTACCATAACAGCTTTTGCTGCCTCTTTAATTTTTGTGAACACTTCTTGTTCTCTTTTATTCTTCAATGTCACATAGGCAGTTTCTTTTGCTTTAAATTCCTGTGCAACTTTTTCTTCAAAGGTTTGTTTTTTCAAAGGGGTGTCTAAAGATTTATACTCTTTTTCTTTATCAACAAGGAACTGCTGCATTTCTAAACCTTTAGCATCAACTTCCTTTGTTACCTGTTTTGCATAATCGTAATTATCAATTACTTTGCCATAATCAATATATCCGACACCGCCAGCATTTGCAATTCCTGTAAATGCAGCCATTAATAATACAACAATGCCTAATTTAAACTTTTTCATATAACCCTCCTATATGTTATTATTATACACTACTTAGTACATCATGTCACCTACACCAAACGTGAAGTATCCGTTAGGTGAACCGTTCGGCCCCGGATTTGTAAGCGGGAAACCGTAATCAACAGATAAAGGTCCGACACCCGGCATATTTATCTTTAAACCGATACCAGCTGTAATAGCCTGAATTGGACGGTCGTACAATACACTTGCAATTGTTGGATCAAAGACTTTACCTGCATCAACCCAGAAAGTTAACCTCAAATTCTGCAAGAAGTTTACTTTTAATCTATCCACAAATGGTATCGGTGTTGCAAGTTCAACAGAACCCATTATAAAAGATGTACCGGTACCAACACCGTTAACCTTATAACCCCTGATAGTATAAGGACCGCCTAAACGATAAGCCATAATTTCAGGCATATCTGAACCATGAAGTTTTATACCGCCTCTTCCGGTAAATGTCAAAGAAGATTTTTTAGCAATAGGGATAAATTTCTTTGCCATACCTGTTAAACGGCCGTTTGTTTTGCCAAATCCATCAAGACCGAATGCTTCTTCAAATCTAACTGACGCTAAAGCACCGTGGCGCGGGTTAACAGCAGAATCTCTGGAATCATATGCCAAACCTGGTGCAAGACGCAGGAATAAACCGCCTTCCAACTGTTTTGCACGATCTGCAATATCAAGCCCGTGAGCCTTATACAAGTTTGCGATATTATTAGCATCACCTTCACTCAGGTGAATATATTCAACACCTGTTGTTAATGTAGTTGAAAGGTTTTTGTTATATTTTAACTTATGTGCGACAGTACCTTCTATACCAATTCTTCTTTCCAGAGCAAGCGGAATCTGGTAGCTGCCTAAATCTCTATAATAAATTTTGCTCATCAATGAATTATCCGCATTCAAGAAATGTGGTTCAAAAAAGCTCAATTCTGCCTGATAATTCATATGACTCATAATGGAAGAGTCGCTCATCAAAATACCCGAACCGACCAAACCGGTAAGAGAAACTCTCTGATTTAATCCTCTGAAGTTATTATCAGAAATACCGACAGAACCAAAAGCACCTGTTGCAGAATCCAAACCTCCGCCTACTGATACTGAAGCTGTGCGCTGTTCTTTTAATTCAATTGTTACATCAAATCTGTCCGGATTGTCTTCTGAAACTTCTATAGTCCGGTTTACATCCTTAAAAGCCTGTGTGGAGTATAATCTAACTAAATCCTGCTTTACCTGATTTTCATTATAAACAGTTCCAGGTTCTGTCATTATGTTACGTTCAATAACATATTCCTTTGTTTTTTCATTACCGGTAATCATAATTTTATTAATCTTACCTTCTGTAATACTTAAATTTAGAGTTCCGTCAGGATCGTCGTAAATAGAATCAATTTTTGATAAAATATATCCCTTTGAATAGTAACATTCATTAATCTTTTCCATAGCCTGATTGATTGCAGTAATATTTTGCGGCTTTCCTTTTAGAGGAAGAAGATATTGCATAATTTCATCCGAAGAAACAACGGTATTTCCTTCTATAGTGAAATCTGTTACAGGGATATTTTCCTCAACAATAATTTTTAATGAAATAGTACCATTAGAATTTTTAACAGGTATTGCCTTCATTTTTTCAGTGAAATAGCCGAGGCGGTAAATAGTTTTCAAATCCTGCTGCATTGCGTCTTTGTCATACAAATCACCTTTTTTCAGTGACATTTTAGACATTATATATTCAGGTTTTATAATATTAGAGCCAAGAATTTCTATGTCGTTAATATATGCTGTGCTG
>UNSK01000071.1 GCA_900552525.1 Candidatus Gastranaerophilales bacterium
CGCTTGATAGATACAGGGCGCAGCTTGAAGCTAAATTCGCTTCCATGGATATTCTTATCGCTAACATGCAGCAGCAATATTCGTCATTCCTTACGACGTAAAAAACTTTTGTGCAATGGCTAACTTCATGTTATTCTTTATTTTGGCTGCTGTAAAATGAAGAACAGGATTTTATGATGACAGAGAATTTATATACACTATCGGAAATAGTTGATAAAAGGTTTTCACATGGTGAGGATATCCCGCAAAGTATAATTGATAGCATTAAAAATATCGTGTCAGACGGCGGATATATAGGGATGGCACAGATTAATCCTATTGCAGGAAATATAGAATATAATGCAAAAAAAATTGCGAAATATATAAAATACGCATCAAAAATTAATCTGGATTTAGTTGTATTTCCTGAACTCGCGCTTATGGGGTATCCAATAGAAGATACGATAGACAGGCATCCTGTGATTGTTGAAGAGAATATTAAGTGGCTAAAAGGGCTTGCAAAGATTACAACATCAACTACTGCAATTGTCGGTTTTGTAGAACCGCGTAAAAAAGATGCAGAAGGCAAAAAATATTTTAATTCAGCTGCAATTCTTAAAAATGGGAAAATAGAAGGTATTGTAAGGAAATCTCTTCTTCCTAATTATTCTGAATTTAATGATTACAGATATATAGAACCATCTCCGATTGTAGGCGTCCAGCCTGCTGAAACACTTGGGATTTTTGATAAGGACGATATAAAACCTTCATCAAAATTATATGATAAATTTGGAATTTCTATATGCGAGGATTGCTGGAATAACAAAGAATTTTTTGAAAAAATTTTATATGAAAAGGATCCTATTGAGGAGCTTGCAGAAGAAAATCCGAAAATTTTTATTAATTGTTCTGCTTCTCCGACAAGGGCTAAAAAAGAGCAGCTAAAACACAATATGCTTTCGTTTATTGCTAAAAAATATAAAACGCCAATTGTTTATGTCAATCAGGTAGGCGCGATAGATAATAGTTCTTTTGATGGTTCAAGCCGTGTTTTTGGTGCTAACGGTGAATTAATTGCACGTGCAAAATCTTTTGAAGAACAGTTCCTTATAGTAAACCCTGAAAAAAATATCGGAAAGATTTATCCACTTACTAAAGGGCTTGATAAATCTTTGACCGAGCAAAAAGTTTTTACGCTGGAATATGAATCTGATTTGGAGAGAACTTATAAAACACTTATTCAGGGAATTAGAGATTACTTTAAGAAATGCGGATTTAAACGTGCTGTTTTAGGTCTATCAGGCGGTTTGGATTCCACTGTTTGTGCAGTGTTGATGGCTGATGCTATCGGCAGAGAAAATGTATTCGGGGTTTCAATGCCTTCGCATATTACAAGTCCGGAAAGCAAATCTGATGCTGAAAAATTAGCTCATAATCTGGGGATTAATTTTACAGAAGCTACAATCAGACCTATGATTGATACAACAACGGAATGTCTGAATGAATTATTTGAAACAGTCGGGAGAAAATGGAACGGGCGTTTTGAAACAAGCTTTACGCCTGATAACATTCAGGCGCGCTCAAGAGCAATGTTCTTGTGGGGAATAAGTAATGAATTCGCATCCTGCATTCCAATTGCAACTTCTGACAAGTCAGAGTTGTATATGGGCTATGCAACCATTAACGGCGATATGTCCGGTGGTTTTGCGCCTATAGCAGATGTTCCGAAAACAAAATTATTTGCATTTGCAAGATGGATGAATGCGAACAGAGAACAAAAAAATGCTATTCCGGAAGCAATTATACTTAAAAAACCGGGGGCAGAACTTGCGATTGACCCTAAAACAGGAAAACCTTTGATAGCAGAAGATGCGCTTATGCCTTATGAATTTCTTGACGAAATTATTTGGCGAATAGAGAATAAGAATGAGGGTTATCACGACTTGTTAGAAACAGAATTTGTTTACGAAAAGCATAATCCAATTACGAAAGAGCAAAAAATAGAATGGCTTGATAAATTCTTCAGAAGAATGTCAACAGCTTTATATAAATGGTCTATTCTTCCGCCTTCTGTAATCGTAGAAGCACGTTCAATAAATAAATATGACTACAGACAGCCGATTACATCTTCAAGAATAAACTATAAAGGGGTTGATGAAGCTCATATCCATGATGTTCTGGAAGAGTAGTTATCTCAAAAGTAGATTTGAATTTAAGTGCTTTAACTGACGCTTCATCTCTTCTGCTTTATCCCCGAGGCTTTCTTTCTGATATATTTCCATTGCAATTTTGTAATTTTCTTCTGCATCATTTTTGTATTCAGGATTATCGTATCCTGACATTAACTGTAAGGTTTGAGCAAGAAGAACATAACCTTCCGGTTTTTTAGGGTTAATGTTTATTGCTTTTTCAAAGCACTCTTTTGAATCAATAATATGACCTTCAATATGATTTTTATAGCCTTCAAGAATTTTCATAGGATATGCAAACAGGTTTTGTTTGTCGAAAATTCTTAGCTCCAATAAGAAGCATATTTCCATCAAATCTTTATCCTGATACATATCAGTAAATCTGAAATGAGAAATAAAATATTTTGGAAAAACCGAATCTATTCGTTTAAGAATCTCATTCTTTTTGTCAACCTGTCCTGCAAGTTCGTAAATACTAGCTTCTTTCAATAATTTTATAGGATTATCCTTGTCTATCATATCAATTATGTATAATAGTTTCAGCCCCTTGGCTAATTCATCTTTTGCAAGAACAATTGCAACTTCTTGAAATAAAAATTGTATTGTTCTGTACTTATTGTATTCAAATAAACTCAAAATGTAGTTTTTTGCAATATCTTCCTGCGAGGAGAAAACAAAAGATAAAAATTTGATTCTTTTTATATTGAAGTTATCTTCATCCCATCCTAGAATTTTGTTTGCATCCATAATTGCTTCATAGTAATTAGACATTTCGTAATTAAGTGCAACCCTCTCATAGTAGGCTTCTTCTTTTTTTACGCAGTGAGTAATAATGTATGTAAAATCAGAATACGCATCATCAAGCATTAAGAGTTTGTGACATAACCTGCCGCGTTTTAAAAAAGTTTCTGACGGCTTGTACTCTTCTTTAATCAAACTGTTTAATTTTTCTAGTGCTAAATCGTAATTTTTTTCAGAAATATCCTTATCAACAGACTTTAGCGATAGTAAATATTTTATGTTGTCTAACATTTTTGAATCCCTTACTATTACTTTTTATCATAAAGTTCTGAAAAAAACGAGTTACCGAATTGACTACAAAACTTTCAACGCCTGTCTAATCTCTCTTAGAGCAGTTGAAATTTCTCTATTAGTGTCTTTTTCTTTTTTTATTTTTTCATAAGCAAACATAATTGTTGTATGCTTTTTATTATAATATTTAGCAATATTCACGAAGCTCTGATTGGTGATTTCTCTGCATAAATATATTGATAAGTGTCTTGCCATAGAAACTTTTTGACCTCTGGCAGTCCCCTTAATATCTTTTATATCTGTTTCAAAGTAACTCGAAGTAACCCTTGCAATTTGGTCGAAACTTATCCCCTCGTCGCTTTCTTCACATTTAAGTACTTCTTTTGCTAGTTTGAGAGTTAACTCCTGTTCTGTAATTTCTGCATAAGCACAAACTTTAGTAAATGCTCCTTCAAGTTCGCGAACATTGTTGCTGAAGTTTCTTGCTATATACCTGAGAGCTTCATCTTCATGTATCAAATCATTATCTGTTGCCAGTTTTTTTATAATTTCAAATCTTGTTTCCAAATCAGGAGGAGTAAGCTCTATCATTAATCCCATTTCAAACCTTGAACAAAGTGCAGCTGTAAGTGTCGGAATTTCTTTAGGCAGTCTGTCAGAGGTGATAACAATTTGTTTGCCTTTATTGTACAAACTGTCAAAAGTGTACTGCAAATTTTCCATAGTTTTAATCTTTGATTCAATAAACTGAATATCATCAATAAGAATTATGTCTATATTGGTATATTTACGGTTAAACTTTGACATATTCTCAATAGTGTTGTTAGTTTTTCTGCTGTTTGAAATATAGTCATTTATATAATCTTCTGTTTTTGTATATTTAACTTTTAATTTTGGATTATTAAATATTATATAATGTCCTATTGCCTGCATAAGATGTGTTTTTCCAAGGCCGGAATTACCGTATATAAATAACGGATTATATTTGCCAGCAGGATTCTGTGCCACTGCCATAGCTGCTTTATATGCAAATTTACTGTTTTCACCCTGTACAAAGTTTTCAAATTTATATTTAAGGTTCAAATTTGCAGCAGACTGCATATTGGCAAGATTTTCCATTGCCTGTTCTTTAATACTTACTTCACTTGCTTTTTTTTGCAGTTTTTCAGTTTCTCTTTTTAGTGTTTTGGCTGCAGTTTCATCATAGATAATAACAAGTCTGGAATTCTCATCACCCGAAACCCTTTTAAGAGCTTCTACCATCTGATTATAATGATTCTTCCTGAGCAAATCTCTTCCCATCATCTGGCCGGTTACAACAGTTAAAACCCCCTTGTCGTAGCCGGATACTTCAAGCGGATAAAGCCAGGGATGAGCATTCTCAGGTAAGACACCCAGCAATTCTTCCTTAACTTGCTCCCAAAAACGTTTTAGTTCAATATTTTCCATACAACTCTAGATTTGTGATTACTTAAGTTAAATAAAAAAGGCGACACCCAGATTCGAACTGGGGATAAAAGCTTTGCAGGCTTCTGCCTTACCACTTGGCCATGTCGCCGTAAAAAAATAATATAATAAACAAGACTTTTTTGCAAGTCTTCAGGTTGATATTTACGGCTAACTAAAAAAGACGGTCAGTCTTTCGACAAACCGTCTTTAAATTATTATACTTTGCGTTTACGAGCTGCTTCTGATTTGCGTTTTCTCTTAACGCTTGGCTTTTCATATCTTTCACGTTTTTTTACTTCTGATAAGATTCCAGCTTTTTGAATTTTTTTCTTAAATCTTCTCAAAGCGCTTTCGATACTTTCGTTTTCGCCAACTTTAACTTCTGCCATTTATATTTTCACCACCTTTATAGCACTATGTGTAACATATTTATAATAAAACAAGCTGTTTTAGATTTCAAGGGGTGTGGATAAAATACAAAGGGGTAAATACAAAGGGGTAAATGTTGACAGCTGTAAATATGAGTGTTAAACTTCCGTATATGGAATTAACTGCAGAAGAAGCTGTAACAAAATTATTGTCAGATAACGAGATTTTACGGGGAAGTAATACAGAATTTTATTCTAATCCTATGTATAACCTAGGCGAGTTTTTAAAAAACTTTAAACCAGAGCCTTCACCATATGAAGGTAAGTATGTTTTTATAAGATAAAAAACTCCCTTTAAAGGGAGTTTTTTTAAGATTTAACGTCTGCAGTTCCGTATCCTTCGTGGTATTTGTATTGCATAAGATGGAGTTTACCATTTTCGTCTTGTTGTAATACATAGTGTTGATTTGTTTGTCTGCCGTGGAAGATTAATTCACCGTCTACCGGATCTACTGATACTTGAATGTAATCAACTTTTGTTGAGCCGCTCTGGCTTGTCATTGGTATTGTCCAGAGATTATCGCCGGATTTTGTTGGTGTGCCTACTGTAATGTTTCTGAAGTCAGCTATAGGTGAATCATCTATTACTTCTATCAAGTTTTTAAGTGACTCTGCAGTAATGTCTTTTGCTTCAACATTTTTGTAACCAGGTTTATAGAATGACGCTTTAACTTTTGCTCTGACTTCTGCCGGCAATTTTGCTAATGCTTCTCTCAAATCTTCCGGCGTTGCATCTTTTGCAAGATTTATGCATTTGTCCAAATATTTCTTTTTGTCATCGTCAGATAGCTTGTTGTAATCAGGCAAGTCATCAAAATTACCTGCTGCAGCTATTTCTTCGGCCTTACTTTCTGTTGTCGGAGTTGTTACCGGTGTGGTAACTTCTGTCGGCTGAGGAGCAGGTGTTACTGTAGTTGGGGTTGTACTTGTTGGTGTACTAGCTGGTGTGCTTGTTGAACCTGCTTCAAATTCAGTGTTAGGATATTTGGCTTTCAGTTTATTTAATAAGTCATGATAAGCTCCTTTATTCATCCTGCTGTAAACAGGATCTTCTGGATTTTCATATTTTGCTTTTATTTTATTATAAAGGTCTTTTGCTCCGGCTTCGTCATCAGCTTTCAATTTTGCGATTGAATCTTCAAAGCCTTCATAAATAGCATTATCTTTATCATTTACGCCTTCTTTTATTGTAGTAGTGCTGCTTGTTTCTTTGCTTCCGCAGGTGCAGTCGCCTGTTCTGGTGCTTCCGCCTGCATTGCCGCCGCCCCAGAAATTACCCC
The DNA here is from genome assembly GCA_900552525.1 of Candidatus Gastranaerophilales bacterium. Classification (GTDB taxonomy): domain Bacteria; phylum Cyanobacteriota; class Vampirovibrionia; order Gastranaerophilales; family Gastranaerophilaceae; genus CAG-196. The sequence continues at coordinate 6,358 of UNSK01000071.1, forward strand.
AGCCTCCGCCGAAGGATGGGAAGCCGAAACCTCCCAGACCAAAACCGCCGAAGTTGCCGAAGCCGCCGAAGCCCATGTTCATGCCGCCGCCAAACCAGCCGCCGAATAAATTGCCAAAGGCATTACCTAAGCCGGCTCCAAAGCCGCCCCAAAAACCGCCATGACCGCTATATTATAGGTAGTATTAAATATACTGCCGTAATTCCCGCCGCCGTGACAACCGGAGTGGAACATCTCATAGTGTTTAAATGCGCTGTGACAATTAATTCTGGTCATAATTGTTACCTCAATTTTTCTTACATCTGTTATATATATAAAGTATGTAAAATTTATTCAATTTCAACATTGCTTTATTTTGTTACAAATGTTTACATTGTAAATTTTTGTAAATCTTTATTTAAAAAGTCTAAAGTTTTTGAAAAATATGCCGATATATATATTACCAAGGGAAATGAAAAGCTCAGGTAAAAGGAGCAGGGATTATGGGATTTAATGTATCAGCATCAATGGGATATCAATTGGAAAATAGTGAATTCTTGAGAAGTGCTGCAAAAAATATTTTAAATAGAAGCGCTTCTCCTGAAACTACACAGAGAATTATTGAAAAAACTTTGTTCAATTCGGATGTTCAATTAAGAGAATTGTATACAAATCCGCAATTGTCAGTAATAAAAGCTTCAACACAAATAAGTATTA
>UNSK01000072.1 GCA_900552525.1 Candidatus Gastranaerophilales bacterium
AGCGCCGGTTGAAAACCGGCGCTTTTCTTTTACTAGCAAAAAATATTTTTACAGGTTTTTAAAAAGGTATGATTAATAATATTTCATATCTTACAGGTATCATCCAACCGCAAAATTTACATCAGCGTAAAAATATATCCTTTGGGCAGAATATCCAGACGCTTACTCATACCAACATAGGCAGCTGTCTTGAGGGATACATCGGGAAAATCAGAGTTCGTAAAACGGATGGCGAAGTTTACCTTAATGTTTTCAAAAAATATATCGGTAGAGATGCTGAAAACTATGTTATCCAGAATGATAAGAATGAAGCTGTCGGCAGCATAAATGTATTTATAAGAAAATCTCAGCCTAATCCGTGGGACAAAACAGACCCTAGCCATGTTTTTGTTGATGAATTAAGAAATTTTTCAAAGCCGGATACACCTTATCATAACCCAAAACTAGAATACTTTAAGGATATCGGCACTCGCTTGCTTCAAATTGCTCAGAGGAGAAGTGATGAGGCAAATTGCTGCGGGAATATAAAACTTATTTCAAAAGGTGAGTCTTTGAACTGGTACAAAAATGTGATAGGAATGCGTCAAGAATTTCCACCTATTCCGGGTATGAAGTTTCAGATACATAATCCTAATCAACTTTACCTGCCTCCCGAAGCAAAAGAACCGTTATCCAGACTACAGGGCGGATTATAATTATTCTTCAGGGTGCTCATGAGGTTCAATTGCCTGAGGTTTTGTCATTACGCTGACAAGGCTTAGAACAACCATTATTAAAATAAGTACGGCAATATATATGAAATAATTTTTTAGCGTTCCTGTAAAGTATGTTGCTAAAGCGCCTCCAACAATGGCAACAGAAGTTAAAATCGCAACAGTTTTCTTTTGTGAGAACCCGGCTTTTAGGAGTTTATGGTGAATGTGTTCTGCATCAGCAACAAATGGTGATTTACCCTTCATAATTCTTCTAAGACTAGAGTATGTAATATCCATAATCGGTACTGCAAGAACAAGGAATGGCAGAAGCACCGCGAGCGCTGCACCTTTCATAACACCTGCGATAGATAATGTCGCAAGTAAAAAACCGGAGAATAAAGCTCCGGAATCTCCCATAAATATTTTTGCCGGATTGAAGTTAAAAGTAAGAAAAGCAAGCATTGAACCGGCAAGTATAAACGCAATAAGAGCTGTTATTGGCTGTGCCGGACTTACTGCAACTGCAATAAGAGCCAATGTTATTGAACTTACTGTAATTACAGAGCCAGCAAGTCCGTCAACGCCGTCTATAAAGTTAACCGCGTTAGAAATTCCTACAATCCATAAAAGAGTTATTGGATAAGAAAATATTCCCAGATGGATAACTCCCCCAAAAGGATTGAAGATTGTATCAATTTGTACCCCCAAAAGGTAAACAATTGTAGCAATAGAAAGCTGTATTACAAGTTTAAATTTAGCATCAAGGTTATAAATATCATCAACCAGCCCGAGCAGGAACATTAACGACCCGCCGAGCAAAATCCCTGAAAGCAGGCTCCCATATGGATAATAGCTCAATAATACAAGGAATAAGAATGTTAACATTGCACTTGACCAGATAGCAACACCGCCGAGTCTTGATATTGGCAGTTTGTGAATTTTTCTTTCGTTAGGAAGGTCAACAAGTCCTTCTTTTTGCGAAAATTCAATTACAAACGGTACGATAAATACACCTATGAGGTATGAAATAAATGCTCCTATTATATGTGCCTGTGTTAACTTGATTATCATAATATTATTATTCCTTAGTACAACGGATATTTTTCACAAAGTTTTAGAGAAGCTTTTTTGAGTTCAGCCAGTACTTCTTCGTTGTCAGAATTTTTAATGGCTTCTGCTATAATTCTTGCAACTTCTCTCATATCTTCTTCTACAAAACCTCTCGTAGTCATTGCTGCAGCACCCAATCTTATACCGCTTGTGACAAAAGGACTCTGAGGGTCATTAGGAACTGTATTTTTGTTTGCAGTAATACCAACTCTTTCAAGAACATTAGCCATATCTTTACCGGTCTTACCTGTTTTTCTCAAGTCCAGAGTCATTAAGTGATTTTCTGTCATACCACCCACAATGTCCATACCGGCATCTAGTAAACCTTGAGCCAGAGCAGCAGCATTTTTAACAATTTGTTTTGCATATTCTTTAAACTCCGGAGAAAGAGCTTCTTTTAGAGCGACAGCCTTCCCAGCAATAATATGCTCCAGAGGTCCGCCCTGAATGCCTGGAAATACGGCTTTATCGATAGCAGCAGCGTATTGTTCATCACACATAATAATTCCGCCTCTAGGGCCTCTAAGTGTTTTGTGTGTTGTTGTTGTAACTATTTGGGCGTAACCAGCAGGTGACGGATGAACGCCGCCTGCAACAAGACCTGCAATGTGTGCAATATCTGCTAAAAGTACAGCTCCGACTTCATCAGCAATTTCTCTGAATTTTTTGAAATCAATAATCTTAGAATAGTTGCTTGCGCCGCAAATTATTAATTTAGGTTTATGTTCGAGCGCCATTTTGCGAACATCGTCATAATCAATATTGCCGTTTTCGTCAACGCCGTAGCTTTTTACGTTAAAATACATACCGGAAAAATTAACCGGTGACCCGTGGCTTAAGTGTCCGCCGTTAGATAAATCCATGCCGAGAACATTATCTCCGCATTTCAGAAGTGCTGCAAAAACAGCCATATTTGCCTGAGCACCGGAGTGGGGCTGAACATTTGCGTGATCCATGTGAAAGAGTTCGCAGGCTCTTTTTTGAGCAAGCTCTTCTATTTTATCAATAACTTCACAGCCGTTGTAGTAACGTTTGTGAGGTTTTCCTTCTGCATATTTATTTGTAAGAACGCTTCCGCAAGCCTGCATTACAGCCGGAGAGGTAAAGTTTTCACTTGCTATAAGCTCTATGGTTGTCTGCTGTCTTTTGAGTTCTTCTTCAATATAATTTGCAACATCAATATCAGCTGCTTTAACTTTGTCTAAATTCATATCCCCCTCCTTACAAGCTTATACTATGTTTTAAATTATAAGTGAAAATAAAACATAAGTAAATATTTGTAACTTTTAATTGTAGTTGTAACAATTTTTATTTTTACCGGTTTTATAGTAAATCAGGAGAACGATTATGAAAATACAAGCAATAAAATCATATAATTATACACAAAATAGATTACGTAATAATTCCGGAACAAGCACTCCGGTATCAAATAATGAAAACGCGAAATCCCCTATATATATATATCCAGCCTCATATGCAAACATAAATTTTCGTGGGAACTCGATGTCAAAATTGTGGGCAGATTACGATTGGTTTATACGTCATGACAATACTCCTGCAATTTTCTCTTTTCTGAAAATAAAAGAAGCTCCAGAGGTTATGGAAAAGTTTTTGAATGCAATTTTGGAAACATCTGACAGGAGCAAAGAGTTATTTACCAGTATTGTTAATAATCCGCGAAATTCGCTGGAAATTTCTGAGAAATTAGCTCAGGTTTTACCGGCAAACTCTCCAAACCTGCTTCCGTTTCTTATAAACAGTCCATACAATAAAGGTTATGCAAAATTTATTGATGGCAAATTTAATGAGGCACATTCTCTTGAAGATTTACTAAAGATTAGACCGGATTGGCGGGGTGAAGTATTGATAAAAAAATATGAAGCTTTAAAGGGAAATAGAAATCTGGAAATTGGAAATATTCCAAAAGAGATTCCGTCATCTGATTTGACACAAATTGTTGATTATTTAAGCAAGCAGATGGAATATGGCGTAAAAAACAAGAAAAAAATAGAGAGTCTGACAATAGGTTATCGAAAATATGATTTTGCTTATTTTACCGAAGGAAAGTCTGATAAAAATGTTTTTGGATTATTTACTCCGGAGGGAAAGAAATATGTTTTAAAAATGAGTACTCCTGAGCGCAGAAGCCTGGATAATCCTTTTGCTCTAGGAACGCTTGCAAAGATAGATTCTTATCTTACATATAATAGAAGCAGAAATTCAGCACCGTTATGTTACTATAACCATGAAAAGAATTTTTCTATATACAAATATATAGAACATATTCAAACACCTGATTGTCAGCATGATTTAACTAAAGTTGCAAAGAATATGCCAGACTTTTATGCTTTAGGCTTAACCTATAATGATACCGTTGGTAATAAAAATTTCTTCCTTTTAAACAATGAATCAAACGCCGATTTAGTCAAAACAGTAGGTTTTCAGGAAGGGGTTAACAGAGGTGAATGGGTATCTGTAGATAATGACCACGTTACATATGCTAATAGGATGCAGCCGATGTTAACAAAGTATCATTCTTATTTGCCAAATGTAATGCAAATGTGTGTATAAAAAAGAGGGCTTTTAAGCCCTCTCAAAAACAATTTCGTCATCTTTGACATCGATTTTAATCTTGTCGCCTTCAATGAATTTCTGTGATAATAACAATTTTGAAAGCGGATTTTCAACCATCTGTCTTATTACTCTCTTAAGCGGTCTAGCTCCGTAAATAGGGTTAAAACCTCGTCTTGCCAGGAGTTCTTTTGCATCGTCTGTGATTTCAAATGTAATATTTCTGTCCGCAAGAAGATTTTTCAAATGAGCCATCTGAATATCTACTATGGCTGACAGCTGCTGCATTGTAAGAGCCTTAAAGAAGATGGTTTCATCAACCCTGTTTAGAAATTCCGGTTTGAAACGTTCTCTCATAACTGCCATAACTTTTTCTTTTGTTTCGTCAAAATTACCGCCTGCATTATTAAGAGAATCTTCAAGTATAATTTCACTTCCAATGTTGCTTGTCATAATTATAACAGTGTTTTTGAAGTCAACAGTTCTGCCCTTTGAGTCAGTCAAACGTCCGTCATCAAATATTTGAAGCATTAGATTGAAAACGTCAGGATGAGCCTTTTCGATTTCATCAAAAAGTACTACGGAATATGGCTTACGTCTAACTGCTTCTGTAAGCTGGCCGCCTTCTTCGTAACCTACATATCCCGGAGGAGCACCGACAAGCCTTGCTACGTTATGTTTTTCCATGTATTCGGACATATCAATTCTTATTATTGCATCTTCGTCATTAAACAAGAATTCAGCAAGAGTTTTGGCAAGTTCGGTTTTACCAACACCTGTTGGCCCTAGGAAAATAAATGTACCGATAGGGCGTTTTGGGTCTTTTAAACCTGAACGTGCACGTCTGATTGCGTCAGAAACTGTTTCAACAGCTTCATCCTGACCAATTAAACGTTTGTGAAGTACATCTTCCATTCTAAGAAGCTTTTGCATTTCACTTTCGACAAGTCTGTTAACAGGAATACCTGTCCATTTGCTTACGATTTGGGCAATATCATCCCCGTCAATTTCTTCTTTAAGAAGCTGGTTTTCTCCCTTTTCTTTACCTTGAATGGATTGAAGCTTCTTTTCTAATTCCATCAGCTTGCCGTACTTAAGTTCTGCAGCTGTCTGCAAATCAGTATTACGTTCAGCTTCTGCAATTTTTGTTTTAACCTGATCGATTTCTTCTTTAATACCGGCTTCGCCTGTAATAGTATTTTTTTCAATTTCCCACTGGGCTTTGAGCTTTGAAATTTTACTTTCCAAATCATCAATCTCAGAAGTTAGTTTATCAATTTTTGCAATACATTCAGGGGAAGTTTCTTTTTTTAATGCTTCTCGTTCTATTTCAAGCTGAATTTTCTGCCTCAGCATAACATCAATTTCTTCCGGCATGGAGTCAATTTCTATTCGAAGAGCAGACGCAGCTTCGTCAATAAGGTCAATAGCTTTGTCTGGTAAAAACCTATCTGTAATATATCTGTCAGATAACTGGGCAGCTGCAATCAGAGCGCTGTCTAAAATTCTTACTCCGTGGTGAACTTCGTACTTTTCTTTCAAACCTCTCAAGATTGAAATCGTATCTTCAACCGAAGGTTCATCAACCAGTACAGGCTGGAAACGACGTTCCAGAGCAGGGTCTTTTTCAATATACTTGCGGTATTCATTAATAGTAGTTGCACCGATTGTACGTAATTCACCTCTAGCAAGCATTGGTTTCAAAAGATTTCCTGCGTCCATTGAACCTTCTGTTGCGCCGGCCCCTACGACTGTATGCAATTCATCAATAAACATTACAATCTCGCCGTTTGATTCCTGTACCTCTTTGAGTACGGCTTTCAATCGTTCTTCAAATTCTCCTCTGAACTTTGCACCTGCAACCAGCGCGCCTAAATCCAGAGATATAAGCTTAACTTCCTTCAAACTTTCAGGAACGTCGCCCCTAATTATTCTTTGGGCTAAACCTTCTACAATAGCAGTCTTACCAACTCCAGGTTCACCAATTAGGACAGGGTTATTTTTTGTTCTTCTGTTTAAGACCTGTATAATACGTCTGACTTCTTCGTCACGTCCTATTACAGGATCTAATTTACCCTTACGGGCTCTTTCTGTAAGGTCAGTTGAATATTTTTCAAGAGCCTTCATATTTTCTTCTGCGTTTTTATTATCCACTTTTTTATTACCTCTAATCTTTCTCATTGCGTTTAAGACAGTATTTGTGTCAACGCCGTGGCGTTTTAGCAGATCCTTGATAAAAGAATTATCAAGTTTTGTCATCGCAATTAAAATACATTCAATTCCGATAAAATCATCCTTTAAGCTTTCAGCTTCCTGTGTAGCTATTTCAAGCAAGGTATTTGTATCACGCGATAAAAATACCTGCCCTCCGGCGCTTACTCCGGAAATAGTAGGGTATTCCTTAATCCTTGCAACGATTGCGTTAATAAAGTTTTGATTTAAGAGCTTTAACTCTTCTAAGTAATCCTTTGAAATTCCTTTGTCTTCAATCATTGCCATAACAATATGTTCAGGCTGAACCTCGGAATTTTTATAAAAATCCTTTTTCGCGTTTGCAGCAAATATAATTTCCTGCGAATAGTTTGTAAATTTTTCAAAATTAAGCATATAAATAATTACTCCGTTTAATTATATTTTAATGCTATTTTTGAAAAATCAAGAT
>UNSK01000073.1 GCA_900552525.1 Candidatus Gastranaerophilales bacterium
AGTATATTTTTCTTTATTTTCTGCTATATCCGATAAAATTTTTGATAAATTTTGAGGTTTTTGATTATCAAAGATAATAGCATTTTTATTGTTTTCGCACAACAGAGCCTGTCCTATTGCTTTTGATATAACAGAAATTTTACTGAACATAAATCCGTGAGTAACAACTATAGGTAAAGGATCCTGAACAGAAGTACAAACAATACAATCACTCATATTATAATACTCAAATAACTCTTTTTGAGGTATATTTGGAATATATTCTACTTCTTTTATACCGGATGTCATTATATTTAATTCAGTTTCATAAACAAAGTCTTCTTTTTGAAGAGGCGAACCTATTATATAAAACTTACATTTTTCTCTAAGTTTTTCCGGCATCATTTTTATAGCCTGTGCAAAAAGTTTTTGATTTTTCCTCTTATTTAAAGTTCCTATACATAAAAATATCACTTTTTCTTTGCTACAGGGATATACAGGCATTATTATGTCATCAAGTCCATACATTAGCAATTGGGTTTTTGCATTCTTGTCAATATTTTTTATAGATTTTTCAACAAGAGGACTTACACATAAAATTAAATCAGAAACTCTGATGCCTAACTTTGGCAGCATAGCATCTTTTTTATGAATTTCATGAGTATACCAGATTATAGGAGTTTTAATAAAATTTCTACATACATACAGACATAACATTATTTCATTTGAAAGTGAAGATACCAGTATTAAGTTAAATTTATTGCAAAATTCAACAAAATTTTCTTTTTTAGATGGTAAATCAGATATATAAAATACATTACCATATTTATCAAATTCTTCTTTCAAATCTCCATTAGACGGACCTACTATATAAATATTTGCATCATATATTTCTTTTAGTTTTTTACATAAATCTAACGTAACTTTTGGTGCACCTGTATTTGAAAAATCATGAGTTATAACCATTATATTAGGTTTATTATTTTCTTGTACATTTATGGTATTGTTATTATTGCAATTATCTAAAAAATACAAATTATCTCTATTAAAAATAACCTTCCTCATGTGATTTCTAAACAATTTAAGCTGAAAAACATCATCTGGCATTTTTGGCAAAAATTCCAAGAGATAAAGAATCTTTTTTAAAAAAATCTTCATAATATTAACCCTACTGTAATAAATCAATTATACTATAAACATAAGTTATATGTTCAAAACTATGTAGAAAAAATGTTCATAACTTTGAGTTTTCTACATCTTTTTTATTTAATTTTATTTTTCTGCATAATTTATGTTCAAAGATGTTCAAAACTTTCGACTTTTCTACAATCTTTCTACATTTTTTTGAACATGAAAAACTCAGTATTCATAATACTTTCAGATAGTTTTGAACAAATAATTTGAGCTTATTATGATGATTATTATTTTATATATATAATTAAATAATAATAATTAATATAATAAATAAAATGTCAAAAACTTTTAGAAAACTCTATATGAACAAGTACTTAAAACTCCAACAGGATTGTTAGTTAAAAAAGCACTTTTCTGATATGCACTATTTGCGTTCTGAATAACTATAGCTTCTCTTGTATCATAACCTTTTTTTAAAGAACTTTTAACAATATCAGTAGAAGAAAGTTCAGAGGAAGAAAAAGGTGTAACATCCAGAGGCATTTTTTCAGAAGCCAAATCATCAGATAATTTAGCTAAATCATTTTCATAAGCACTTTGTGTTGAAACATTTCCATAAACATTTCTAGCCTGAGGTTTTCCTTCAAAATACGTACGAGAAAATACCTCTGATGAAGTTTCTTTGTCATTATCTACTTTATCATAAGGTGTATGTGAATTATTGTAATTGTTTTTGGCGTAAACGGCGACGTCAGCTGTCCATATACAGTCGTCGGCGAATACGGCGATAGACCTTCAATACTCATTGGTATCCCTGTGAATTGCTGTCATTAATATACTTATATACACCTATTATATAACATGTGCCATACTACCAAAAGTGTATTTTTTGATAAAATTTACAATTCTTCACAAAAATATGAGGCTGAAAATTCATTTCCTGTTAACTGCTTAATAAGCTCATATTCTTCTATAGAAGCACCATACCTGAAAATATTTTTATCCATAAACTCTGCTGATTTATTGTTTTCGGTTATGTTTCCAAGAACTGATTTCAGATAATTATATATCTGAACTTTCATTAAATTTGCTCTGAAATAATTCTGGTAATATGCAGGATGTGAAAGATAATGCGGTATTGAAGCCCATTCGTTATCCTGTTTATTCTCTCTATTCAAATATTTTTTACTCAAATTCTGCCATAATTCAGCAGGATTTTGTTCAGGATTAGTGTAAATTTCACGCTCAAAATCTATAATCAAAAGACTTTTTGCAACAAAAGAAGCTTCATCTTCTTTGTGTGTCATCTTAAATCTTTCTAAGAGCTCATCAGGAACGATTTTATCAAGTACATTTTCAATTTTGATAATATCACCCATCATCATGGCAATCGCCTCTGTAACGGCCGGAGAAGAGGCTCTCCTGTCTAAAAACGGAAGCTCTGTAGAAATTCCTAAATCATAAATACAATGACCTAACTCGTGATTTAAAGTATCAAGACTCGTCACATTGTTAATAAGATTTGCAAGTATTCTGGAATCTTTTCCGGCTTCTACTCCAAAACAAAATCCGTGAGTATTTTTTCCTTTTCTGGCAAACAAATCAAGAGTAATCTTGCCTTCTTTTTCAAGTTTTTCGATGTCGTAACCCATGTTTTTGTACATCGTTTTGGAAATCGATACTATATCTTGATTTATTAAAACTTCATTTACCCCCTTTTCATCCGGCGGAGTAGCTTGGCTTGAAGCCTCCAGAATTTCATTTACCCCCTTTTCAGGATTGTTGTTAAGAAGCAAACCATAGTGATAATTTTCAAGTTTTTCAACTCCGAAAAACTCTTTTAATTCCTTTTGTTTTTTTTCTAAAATCTCTTTAATTTTTCCGCTCGCATTTGTGTAAACCTCGTCAATCAATTTGTTCAAAAATTCCAAATCAACATCGTAATCTTCTTTGAGCTTGTATTCAAAATAAGTTCCATAACCCTTATTTTTTGCATATTCGTTTCTCATTTTTACAAACTCAATCATATCTTCTGCAATTAAATCCGCACCTTTAATTTTAGCGTCGTACGCTTTTTTCCTTAAATCAGGGTTAGTTTCTGTCTGCATAATTTTAAAAATCTCAGGTTTAGAAACTTCTTTACCGTCGATTTTCGGGATGTAAGAATTGTATTTCTGCGCAATTTCATTTTCTTTTTTTCTAAGCGCTTTTAATTCTTCTCCGGTATTAAGTTCTTCATCAAATTCTTTAAGCAGCTCTTTAAGCTGTTTTTGTTCATGTTTTGATAATTCGTCTTTATTTATTGCCAGAAATTTATTGTACCAATCTCTGTTCTGAAAAACCTTAGAATATTCATCCTGCGCTTCTTCGTATCTTTTCAAGTTTTCAGCCGTAGAATTTGTGTAAAAATCCCAGCATGATTTTTCAAGGTTAATTGAAACCCGCTCTAATTCTTTGCAAAATTTATCCCTAATATTAATAAACATAATAATCTCCCTTTTTATATATTATAGACCCAAATAGTTTATTGTAGTAAAATATTATTGTAAATTTAAATGGAAGGTTATTAAATATGGTAAACAAACTTATTAAAGAAGACACAAAAATGTTCTTAACCGGAAATGAAGTTCTCGCGTACGCTGCTAATTCTGCAGAAGCTGAATTTATGTACGGCTATCCAATTACACCTCAGAATGAAATTATGCATACATGGTGTAAATTGCTTCCAAAAACAGGAGCGGGATTTTTGCAGACAGAAGATGAAATTTCAGCAGGTTTTTCAACAATCGGCGGAATTTTAGCCGGCAAACGGGCATTCACTGCAACAGCAGGCCCGGGTAATGTAATCATGCAGGATGCACAGTCAATGGCAGAAATGATGAGAATACCATTTGTTTGCGCTGTAATGCAAAGAGGCGGACCTTCCACTGCTACAGTTATTTACGCGCAGCAAGAAACAAGATTAACCTGCTTCGGCGGAAACGGTGAAGGGTTTAGAATTGTTTATTCTACTGCCGGACATCAGGATTTGTACGATTATATGATTAAAGCATTTAACACAGCCTGGAAATACAGATTCCCGACCTACGTTCTTGCTGACGGATATCAAGGTAAAATGAGAGAACCAGTAATGTTATATGATCCTGCTTCACGCGGTATTAACATGGTTCCTACAACAAAAGCTCTGCTTGGCGAAGGCGAAATTGGAGTTGACAGAAAATCAGTTCACCTCAGAAACACATACAATATGGAAGAAGAACTTATGGAAGTTCTTGAAGGATACAAAGCTGATTACGAAAAAATGTCAGAAGAAGTTCAGGAATGGGAAGAATACAAAGCAGAAGATGCTGAAATTCTTGTTATTGCTCACGGTATAGTTGCACGTTCTGCAAGAACCGCTATTGATGAACTTAGAGAAAAAGGAATTAAAGCAGGTTTGTTCAGACCGATAACAATAAGACCTCTTGCTGTAAAACCATTGAGAGCTGCAGTTAAGCGTGCAAAACAAATTTTGTTTACAGAATCTGCAAACGGCCAGCTTGCTCAAATGGTTCTTGAACAGCTTTACGGCTTAACAACGCCATATTCTACACTATATAAAATGGGCGTAGGTGTTACAGGCGATGATATTGTTAACAAAGTAGAAGAAATTGCAGTTAAGGAGGTAATATAAAATGTCAGAAATATTAACACTTCCTCCAAAATTACCAAAATCTCAGAATGCTGAGGTTGGAGCAAGTAAATTTTGTCCAGGATGCGGACACGGTATAACACTAAAAGCGTTAGCAAAAGCTATAGATGAACTCGGCATTCAGCAGAAAACGGTTTTCGGCTGTGATATAGGATGTTCTCTTTTAGCGTGGAATTACATGGATTTAGATACGGTTCAAACCCACCATGGCAGAACAACACCTGTAATCTACGGCTTCACAAGAGCAAATCCGGATGCAATCGGTATTGCATATATGGGCGACGGCGGCGGATTGGCAATTGGTTCCCAACACCTTGTAAACGCATCTGTAAGAGGCGAAAAAATGATGATTATTGTAGTTAATAATACAAACTACGGTATGACAGGCGGACAAATGTCACCTACAACAATGCCGGGACAAAAAACAGAAACAACTCCTTACGGCAGAGATTGCGATGTTACAGGAAAACCTGCAAAAGGTGCTGAAATGGTTGCAGCTATTGCTGACCCGAATAAATCTTTTGTTGCACGTTCTTCTGTTTCAAATATGATGAAACTTAAACAAACCTTTGTTAAAGGTTTAAAGAATGTACAAAACGGCGGTTTTTCTTTTGTAGAAGTTCTTTCAATCTGTCCTCTAAACTGGAGAACAAACAATGTTGATACGTTTGGAAGATTACAGCAGATGGAAGAATTTTTCGAGGTTAAAGAATTTTTGAATCCTGAGGGGGTGTAAAATGTCAAGAACAAAAATAGTTTTAGCCGGAGAAGGCGGACAAGGTGTTCAATCTATTGCAAAAATCCTTGTAGAAGCTGGTTACGAAGCAGGAAAGCAAATACTTTACATCCCGAATTTTGGTGTTGAACAAAGAGGTGGTGTTTCTATTGCCTTCTGCCAGATAGCTGATGAAAGAATCGGCGAGCCGAGATTTTCAAAGGGTGATATTATAATTATGCTTTCAGACAGAGCTATTGACAGATGTACTGCTTATGTAAGTGAAAACTCAACTGTTGTTTATGATACATCTGTATGTACAAAAAAGCCTGAATGCAAATGCAAAGAGATAATCGGGGTTGATGCAAACAGGATTGCAAATGAAAAACTTAGCGCAAGAGTGTTTAATATAATAATATTAGGTGTTCTGCTTGCTGCGACTAATGTTTTGAAACTGGACGATATTAAGAACGCTATGGAAATGGCTTTGGGTAAAAAATTTGATGCCAAACCGGAACTCAGAGAATTAAATTACAAAGCGTTAGAAATGGGCATGTTTCTTATCAAAGAAAGAGCAGGTGTTTAATGGATAAAGAATACAAAGGTTACAAAATAGAAGGCGTCGGCAAAGGAAAAGCGGATTATTATGTATATACAGACCTTTGCAAAGGCTGCGGTTTATGTATAGCAAAATGCCCTATGAATAAAGCAGGCAAAAAATGTCTGCAATGGTCAAAGGAAGTTGGTTTGTATCAGACACCTGCAGTTGCGCCGGACCCTGAAATCTGCATTGCTTGCGGACAGTGCGAAATGACCTGTCCTGACAGCGCAATAAGAATAGAAAGAAAGGGATAAATGATGTTAAAAGCGGGACATTTGCCCCGCTTTTTTATCTTTATACCGCTGGAGGAGCTTGACTTGAAGCCCCCAATATTTCATTTACCCCCTAACCTATAACCGGTGCAACAAATGTTCTTGCTGCTAAATCTTTATCAAGCATTAATAATGCTTTTTTATCATCTCCGATTAATCTCAAAGTAGCTAAAACACCGCCTACATTTGCTTCTTCTTCAACCTGTTCTTTGATATACCAGTCAAGAAGGTGCATTGCAGCTCTGTCTTTAACTTCTTCCGCAACATCAGCAAGAGCATTAATTCTTGAGGTTACATATTCTTCGTGTCTTAAAACATGTTCAAAAACTTCAAGAGGAGTAGTTCCTTCAATAACAGGTTTTTCGATTGCTCTCAATTCAACCTTGCCGCCTCTGTCGTTTAAGTAATTAATCATTCCGACAGCGTGGGCTCTTTCTTCCTGAACCTGAACATCAAACCAGTTTACAAAACCCTGTAAATTTAATTCCTGAAAATAGATTTTCATTGCGTGATAAAGATACTCAGAGAAGAGTTCTTTATTAATCTGGTCGTTAAATGCTTCTTGTAATTTTTCATTAATCATTTTTTGTACCCTCCATATTTTTATTATATTATTATAATATTGCATGCCAAAAATTTT
>UNSK01000074.1 GCA_900552525.1 Candidatus Gastranaerophilales bacterium
TTTTTGATATATTAGGCGGCTCTATATTAACTGATTCAGCAAGCTGCTCCTGTGTAATCCCCTTACCTTTTCTAATCTCCTTAACTCTCTTGCCGAATTTATCTTTTAAAGAACTCATAACGCCTCCGACAATAGAATAATAGTAATCTTTAATCTTTTCCACTATGCAGCAAGTATAATAAACACACAATATAAATGCAGTACATTAAGTTTTAACTTAAAACATATTGCATAGCATTAAAAAATAAGTTATAATTTAACTTAACACGTTAAAAAAATAAAAATTTTTGAAAAGAAAGGCATATTATGAAAAAGATTTTAACCTCACTATCAATTATTGTAGTTGCAGCAGCTATAACATATCCGCATATATCACCTAATTATAAATACAAAAAAATAGGCATAACCCTCAATAAATTTTTCAAAGCGACTGAAACCCAAACAAAAAACTATGTCATTAAAAATGGAAGCTTCAAAAACCCAAAAGATGTAATGCAATTTGTGAATTCTTCTTATTCAATAAAGAAGCTTGATGGAATACAAGATAAAACAATACTTGAACTAATCCCCAAAACTGCTAATCACGCTATTTATTACACAATTCCAAACAAAAATTTGAAAGCCATTTTAAAAGACAATACCTCAATCAATATAAAAATGGCAAAAGAAAATAAATTTATAAAGCATAGAGATGCTGTAAATGTTTATTCAATAGGTTTACCTGTTTTTAATATCGATTTTTCACCAAATGTAAAAGGACTGCCCGAAAACATTCAGAAAAACTTTAACTTTGTTGTAACAGAGCTGGGGTACGTAATTCCGAATGATAATGATATGTGTCTATGGAAATTACAAAATGAAAATTGGTTAACAACTGCAGAAACATTCAATACTCCTGTATGTAGAAAATAAATAATAAAATCCCGTCTTAATGACGGGATTTTATTATTTATTGTTAAAAAAAAGGCTAACCTTTCGGCTAGCCGTAAATATCAACCAACAATTTCTTTAACTTCTGCTTGCAGGTTTTTCGCATCAATCTTAATGCTTGGCCCCATTGTTGTTGTCAAGTAAATTGACTTAACATAAGTACCTTTAGCAGCAGAAGGTTTTGCTCTAAGAACTGCATCAACAAGAGTACCGTAGTTCTTAACCAAATCTTCATTAGCGAACTGAACTTTACCGATAGGACAGTGAATCATACCCTGTTTATCAGCTCTAAATTCAACTTTACCTGCTTTTGCATCTTTAACTGCTTTTGCAATATCAAGGGTTACAGTTCCAGTTTTAGGGTTTGGCATCAAGCCTTTTGGCCCTAAAACTCTACCTAATTTACCCAGCATACCCATACAGTCTGGAGTTGCAATCAATGTATCAAATTCAAACCAGCCGCCTGCAATTTTATCGATAATATCTTCTGTACCGTAGAAATCAGCGCCTGCATCTTTTGCTTCATTAACCTTAGGGCCTTTAGCAATAACACATACACGAACTTCCTTACCTAAACCTGCTGGTAATACAACAGTAGATCTGATTTGCTGTTCAGCGTGTTTAACTTCAATACCTAATCTCATATGACATTCAACTGTTTCATTGAATTTTGCAACTTCTTTAGATACTTCTTGTAATTTTATAAGAGCATCACGACCGCTAGCCGGTTGTTCGAAATCAGCTAACAATTCCTGAAGCTTTTTTTGTTTTTTAGTTATTTTTGACATTTTCTTATCCTTTCATGGTGATAACGGACAAAAGTCCTTCCATTGTTTTATATTGTAACTAACTTTTGAGCTTTAAAGAGAATTAACCTTCTTCTTTAACAGTAACGCCCATAGCTCTGCAAGAGCCTTTAATCATATTTACAGCAGCATCCATAGAAGTTGCGTTCAAATCGTTCATTTTAATCTTAGCGATTTCTTCTAGTTGTGCTCTTGTAATTTCACCAACTTTAGTTTTGTTAGGCACAGCAGAACCTTTTGGTAAGTTTAATGCCTTTTTAATTAAAACAGGTGCCGGTGGAGATTTAGTTACAAAAGTAAAACTTCTGTCTTCATATACATCAATAACAACAGGGATAATGTAACCTGCTTGAGATTCAGTTCTAGCGTTGAACTGTTTGCAGAAATCCATGATGTTAACACCATGCTGACCCAGAGCCGGACCTACCGGAGGTGAAGGGTTAGCTTTTCCTGCTTGAATTTGCAGTTTAATTTTTCCTACTACTTTTTTTGCCATTTTGTTCTCCTTTCGTGGTACTAGCGGGGGGCATCCCCTTCCACGGTATTAGTGTTGTTTTTCTACAGGGTTCGTGTAACGTCAGTTTTGTAGCTGCAAAGCTGACAGCTAACATTTACCCCCTATAATTTTTGTATTTGTTTGTATTCTAATTCAACCGGGGTTTCACGTCCAAAGATAGAAACCATCGCTCTGAGTTTAGCCTTATCAGGATAAACTTCAGTAATATCACCAACAAATTCTGCAAATGGACCGGATATAATTCTAACTTTTTCACCGACTTTAACATCCATTTCGATTTTCTGTGTTTGAGTAGTTGAACGGTGAATAATTTTCTTAATTTCGCTGTCTTTTGCTGGAATAGGTTTTTTAGCTGAACCAACAAATTTGGTAACCCCTGCTGTGTGACGCACAACATACCAGCTGTCTTCATCCATTATCATTTCAACCAGAACATAACCAGGGAAGATTTTTTCTTCTTTTTCCTGTTTTCTGCCGCCTTTTATCTGGGTAATAGTTTTTTGCGGAACTTCAACTCTGAAAATTTTATCCGCCATGTTCATATACTCAATACGTTTTTCAAGGTTACTCTTTACCTTATTTTCGTATCCTGAATAAGTGTGGACAATATACCAGCGTTTTTGATTTTTCTTATCTGAAGATTTTGGAGAATCAAAATCCGGAGTTTCTTCCGCCATTTCTTCATTCATAATGTTTTCGTCTTTTTCAGTCATTATTCTTACCCTTTATTTGCAGTTAATCTGAAATGTTTAATGTATAGCTCTTATCCAAGACTCTATATTATGTACGCCGAAGTCAAAAATTTTATCGACAACATAGATAAAAACCGTGAATGTAAAAACAATTGCAACAACAAAAAATGTTTCAACAACAACCTGATTTTTTTCGGGCCAGGTAATCTTGCCCCACTCAGTTCTTACGCCTTTAAAATATGTAATTATATTCTTTTTTGTTGTTTCTATTACATCATTCATTTCTAATTACCTATATTATTTTAATAATTCGCGCCCTGAAGGACTCGAACCCTCGACATCCGGTTTTGGAGACCGACGTTCTACCAACTGAACTAAGGACGCAAGAGGTACTATTAAGTACCATCCAATTTTGCGAATCTACTACTTAGTTTCTTTATGAGTAGTATGTTTTTTGCAAGAAGGGCAGTATTTGCTCAATTCTAATCTGTCCTTTGTATTCTTTTTATTTTTTACTGTTGTATAGTTTCTTTCCTTGCAGTCTTCACAAGCTAAAACTACCATTCTATCGTTTTTACCTTTGATACCCATTTTAACTTTCCTTTATATTTACCTTTATTTGCTATTATAAAATTTTGACCTTTTTAAAAAGAATGTGATAAACACATTCTTTCTTTTAAATCGGCGTATGAAATAATACTAAAATAAACATAATAAAATTGCAAATAATTGTGAAGATTTTGTAATATTAATGCTTTAGATTAATTGTAAAGCAAAAGAAGGAGATTGATTTGCTGTTGCTAGGAGCGTTGCAGAAGCTTGTTGTAATATCTGATTTCTTATATATTCACTAGAAACTTCTGCAATATCAGCATCACGTATTGTAGATTGCGATGACGTTAAGTTATCAATACTTACAGCAATAGTTTCAAGAGCTGATTCTAAACGGTTATAAGAAGCTCCGTATTCTGTCTGTTTTCCACTTACAATTTCTAAAACTCCGTCCAATTTATTCAGTGTTTTTCTGGCTAAAGAAGAAGATGAAACAGAAAGGTTTGCGAGCGCTGACATACTAAAGGCTGTATCAATAGTAATCTGCGACGACTTGTCTGAATATATACCAACTTGAAAAGTTATTTCTGTTTCTTGCTCTTCTTTTAATAAATTGGCGCCTGGTAAGACTCCGCCTTCTATAAGTTCTTTTAATGCTGATGAATTAACTCCGTTAACTCCACCTGCATTTCCGCTGGCAATACCAGTTGTCACTCCAGAAGTTTCTGTATTCCAATAACAGCCTGTAATAGAACCGCCATTTGCGTAACCGGCTAAACCACCGGCATTGGTTGCTGCGTTTACCCCACCTGTTGCAAAAGAATTTGAAACAGCACCAGCATTTTCCCCTGCAAGACCTCCAATATTCAAATTACCTTCGACATCACCATGCGATAAGCTATCTGTAATTGTTGAGTTGTCAGTATTACACCCTACTAGCCCGCCTGCTCTGTATTCCTGAGCTACGACATCAGCCTTTGAATAAGAACTTGCGATTGAAGAATAATGAGTACTATACCCAATGAACCCACCAACATCGCTATAGCCGGAAATTACACCTGTAGAATAGCAATTATAGATTTCACTATCATAACTATATCCTGCAACACCTCCCACATACCTTCTTCCGACAACATTAGCCCCATCTATAGCCAGGTTTGAAATCTTTGCTCCTTCCATGTAACCAAAAAGCCCTTGATAATCATCACCTGAATTAATATATAAATTACTTATTACATAACCGTTGCCATTCAATTCTCCGGTAAAAGCATTATTAAGCGATCCGATAACATCCCAACTTACACCTGACAAATCAATATTATCCATAAGAATATATTTGCCATCCAGGTCATTTTGAATTGCTTGTAAATCACTCGCACTTTTAATTATAGTATACCCTTCTGCAAGTGCTTCGTCATTAGTAAGAGGTTCGACTTTTTCTATAAATTTACTACCGGAATCTCTAAATAGTTTTACGCCATTATACTCTGTATTATCAAATATACGAAGTATTTCCGCTTTACGTGAGTTAAACTCCGATTGT
Source organism: Candidatus Gastranaerophilales bacterium (assembly GCA_900552525.1). Classification (GTDB taxonomy): domain Bacteria; phylum Cyanobacteriota; class Vampirovibrionia; order Gastranaerophilales; family Gastranaerophilaceae; genus CAG-196. The sequence goes on from UNSK01000074.1 coordinate 5,041, forward strand.
ATAGCTGCGATAGAATCATCACCATATGTTCCATTAGAAGCTTGTTCGGCTAAATCCCTCATTCTTTGAAGATGCGAAGTTATTAAATCCAGATTGTCTGTTGCAGTTGTCAACAAATCAAGCCCCATAGCTACATTATTTTCTGCTACAGAATAAGAAGAAAGCTTACTTTCAAGGCTGGTGGATATGGAGTATCCTGCTGCATTGTCTTTTGCATGATTAATTTTATAGCCGGTTGTCAAACGCTCAATAGCAATATTCAGCCTGCCGGTAGCACCAGAAAGACTGTTTTGAACTAGATTACTCAAACTATTTGTGTTCAAAGACAATTGCACAATAACATATCCTTATATATATATTATATAATGTTATATCAATTTGTCAATAATTTTCAATATTTGTGTTAACATTGAAGCAAGGGAGATTAAGAAAATGATAAAATCAATAATTTTAGCTGCTGGCAAAGGAACAAGGATGAAATCCGATACTCCTAAGGTTTTACACACGATTTTTGATAAAACTTTATTAGGTTATGTTATAGATGCAGTAAATAATACAGGGCTTGCTGATGAAAATTTTGTTATTGTAGGTCATCAGGCAGATAAAGTTGAAGAATTTGTTACGAGTAATTACAATAACGCCAGATGTATTTTACAGAGTCCTCAATTAGGAACAGGTCATGCTGTAAGCATGGCGCTTCCATATCTCAACGACTTTTGCGGAGAAATAATTATACTATGCGGAGATACACCTCTTATAACAGCAGAAACTTTAAAGGAGTTTGTACAAGCTCACAAGGCTAAAAAATCTGACATTACAGTAATGAGTGCTGTTTTTGAAAATCCAGCAAATTATGGAAGAATTATAAGAAATAGCAATGGCTCACTCAACTCTATTGTTGAAGAGAAAGATGCTGATGATGAACAGAAAAAAGTAAAAGAAATTAATGCCGGTGTTTATTGTCTTAATTGGGAGAAAATAAAACAGGCATTTTCTGAACTAAAATCAAACAATGCTCAAGGAGAATATTACTTAACTGACATTATAAAATGGGGTAATGAGCATAACCTTACAGTAAATGCTTTTACTCTAAAAAATAACGAAGAAATTTATGGCATTAACTCAAAAGCAAATTTGGCAGAAGCTTCAAAGCTTATGAACCAGAGAACTATTAATAAACATTTAACAAATGGAGTTACAATTGTAGATCCTACAACAACCTGGATTAGTCCTGATACAGAAATTGAAGCTGATACAGTAATTTATCCGTCATGTTACATAAGCGGTAAAAATAAAATAGGAAAACACTGTAAAATAGGCCCATTTGCACACTTAAGAGGAGATGTAATTCTAGAGGATTATGTAAAAATTGGTAACTTTGTTGAAGTAAAGAAGACTACAGTAAAATCACATACAAATGCCTGCCACTTAACTTATCTTGGTGACAGCGAAGTCGGGTCTAATGTAAATATCGGAGCAGGAACTATTACAGCAAATTATAATCCATTAACAAAAAAAAACAGTAAAACAATAGTAAAAGATAATGTTAAAACTGGTTCAAA
>UNSK01000075.1 GCA_900552525.1 Candidatus Gastranaerophilales bacterium
TGTTCTCAAGAACATTTACAGCGTCACTGTGGCTGACAATAATATTTTTGATTAGTATTATAACCGTGCTTTTAAATTTGACAGAATTAAAACTTCATAAACATAAAAACACCTACAAGCAGTAACTAAACTTGTCGGTGTTTTTGTATTTTTAGTAATGAATTTTATATACTCATTCATTAAGGGTAACTTGACCGGTTTCAGAAACTGAGTATGCGGTATTCCAATTATGGGTTCCCTTTTGAATTTGTGATTTTTCCAAATACTTTACTTTGCGGTCTGTTGTTTCTATATACAAATTATGAAGTCCGCCTCGGAAAAATTCGCAGTCGGGAATAGGAATAGTATCAATAATATTGCCGTTGGTGGACATTACAAAAACTTTGTAATTATCCGATGAAACTTTTTCGTTATCCCAGTTAGTAAGATAGAGGTAGTCCGTATCTCTTATTATAAGTTGTGAATTTTCGGGACTGTCTGCAATCTTAACGCTTGAATCGCTATCAATTGTATAGCAATATAAAGCGTTTGATTCAAGGTAATAGATTTTTCCGTTTGCAACAGTGTAATCATCGGGCATGTCCATCAACTTTTTAGTTTTTAAAGTATTGATGTCAAGCTGATTAATATACCCTGCCCAATTTTCATAGTTCTTATCTTCCGAATACGAATTTGAAAAGTATAAATAATCACCTGAACCGATTAAGCTGTGAATGCCTGCCGCAAGTTCGTTGCCTTCAAAAATTTTTTTAACTTCAGTAGGCTTATCAATGTTTATAGCGAGCAGTTGTGCGCTTTTGTCTGTGTTTAACGACCAAAACGCATAACCTTTATGTACAGCAAAAACAGTAATACTGTTCAAATCAGATACACTGATTAATTTTGCAACTTCTTCTCTTGTACTTGCATCTTTGCTTATTTTGTAGAGTGAAACTGATTTTGCATCCTTACTGCTCTTTCCAAGCAAATAGATGCTGTCGTTGTAATATGAAAAACCTTTGTCGTAATAATATTTATCCTGAGGGAAAAATGCGTTACAATCGCTTTCTCCATCGTCAACATTAGTTATATGATCGCAGTCAGGTTTGTTACAAGCTATTACAGTAGTGTTAGCGGCGTTATCATGAAAGTAGAGTGTATTTAGATAGAACATATAATCTCCTGATTCATTTGAAGCGCTCATACCTGCTCGTGATAAATTAAACGGTTGATCATCTACGCCAATCTTAAATGAAGTATCGTTAAGTGTAGTATTTTCCCCTGAATTAAAATTGTTGTTTGAAGAACTGCTATTGTTACTTGAAGCATTATTGCTTGAATTACTGTCAGTACTTTCCGAAGCAGAAGAACCTTGCGAGGGCGTATTAGCCGAGCTGCATGCAACAAATGATATGGATAATAAAAATATCAATATTGATAAAGTAAGTTTTTTCATAGATTACCTCCTTAGTAATGTAGTTTAAACTTTCTTTATTGCTTATACTTATTGTACTTTAATATTTTGCTTATTGCAATACAATTTGCTAAAAAATACAAATGTTTTTTAAAATATATATCACTGTTGGCGGTTTTTGCTTTTTGTAATTCATCTATTTATGTCATAAACATTATAATTATCGAAACTTGTGTATAATTTAACAAAACATAGCAATATGCACAAAATTTACCGCGAAAATTTGTAGTGTAGAATTAGGATATTTATTGCTAAAAAAGATAACATAAGATATAATATAGTTAAAATATAAACATTAACTATATATAAATGCAGTAAGTAAATGGTGTATTTGCGACAAAAATCATATCTGCAAATGTTATACATCATAAAAACAGAAAACAGTTACTTCTAAATTTAATGTGTTTTTTAAGTTAAGTAACCGTTATATACTCAAACTCCTTATAAGACGGAATTGTTTTAAACCAATGAGAATTTTACGCTATGGAAATTAAAAGAGTACTGATTAACAAAAAAATAATTATATCGTTTTTTGTATTACTTGCAGTTTGCATAGGTTTTTACATAAACGATCAATACAGAAATGCCGAATACAATGGTGTTCAACTCAGTGCGGTTTGTTCGGAAGAAAAAAATCTGATGTCCGAAATCCGTGACTTGCCTGCAGATCAAATTGAAGATAAGATTTCACGACAGTATGAGTATGTCAGTGTGATTGAGCAACTTTTATCTTTTAACGAAAGCAAAAAAGACGATTATGATATGTATGTCGAGGTTTGGCAGGATCAGGAAAAAGAAATTCGCAATCAATATCCTGAAATTGCGTCTGAGTTTGATAAGCATAAGGAGAGCTATAACGCTCAGGAACTGACAAACAAAGATTATGCTCTCAATAATATTGTCAAAAGAGCTGAGTACGTAAACGGATATTCCGATTATATTAAGAGCGTAGAAAGCAAGGCTCAGCAGATGAATTCGATAAGCATTTTCTCTCAGGACAATTCACTTTCTTCTCAAAATATACAATTGACTGCGGAGGCTTATAAACCGCTTGAAAATCTGTCGCTTAAAGTAGGAAGCGATTTTTCCGTTACAACAGTATTGAACTATGACTTGATTCATTACATAATACTTGCACTGAATATAATTGTTGTTCTTGCCTTTGTTGAAGAACGAAAACGAGGCTTTTGGAGCATGGTGTATGCAACACCAAACGGAAGATTTAACCTTGCTGTAAAACGGTGCGGAATACTTGCAATCAGCACAACAATACTTTGTTTCGTTATGTATTTTGCCCTGTTTGTGACTTCTTTTTCAATATACGGCGGAGTATCGGATTTGTTCAGAAATGTACAGTCTATAGAGATGTTTCAAAATTTTGTATTTCCGATGAGCGAAATACAATTTCTGTTTGTATATGTTCTGATAAATGTTCTTGCACAATTAGTGCCCGTGTATATGATGCTGTTCATCGTTGTGATAATGCAAAACACAAATCTTGCATTCGGCGTGTGCGGAATAATATTTGCGGCAGAATTTCTTTTATATACTTTTTTACCGTCACAAAGCAATTTGGCAATTTTAAAGTATATGAATTTGTTTACATTCATCAATCCGACAGAAGCAATTGTAAAGTATTACAACATCAACTCTTTTGTCATACTTGTGAACCTGTTTTCATTGTTAATTATTTCCGCAATAATATTCACGCTCTTGTTTGCAATTTTTTCAATTATCGGTGCAGGCAAGAAATATCCTAATAAAACTCCAGGCAAAATTGAAAGTGTCTTACTGCGATTTTCTTCAAAAATTCGCACAGTATATTGGAAATGCGTTGAAAAACTCGGCGCTACAGGTACTGAGTTGTACAAAATACTCTTCATGCAAAAAGGCATAATAGTTTTGCTTGCTTTTGTTCTTGCGCTGTTTAATTCATTGAATTTAAGAACACTTAATATCAGCGAAAAAGATAGCATAGTTAACGAGTTTTATGAAACTCACAGCGGTGAACTTAATGACGATGTTTACAAATATGTGGCAGATCTTGAAAATGAGATTAATGCTGTTGATGAAGAACTTGCCAATGCGTATGAGGATTACAAAAACGGAAAAATTTCCGAAGATAAATATTACAATGTCAGCCAAAAATACGATGCGTATGACAGTAAGCGTGAAGCATTGAAAATTATAAATGAAAGAATTTCATATGTTGAAGATGCGAAAAAGAACGGGGAAGATGCTTGGCTTGTAAATCCCACCGGATTTGAATATTTGCTTGGCAGCAGCGGATATGACAGACAACAAAATTTCGCTCTGTTATCGGTTTTCTGCATCATAATTATAATGTCAGGAGTTTTCTCATTTGAAAAAAGACAGCTCATTTCAGATTTGTTAAATTCAACAAGTGGCGGAAGAAAAAAATTGCTCAGAAAGAAAATCCTCTGTGTTTCATTGATTGCGACAATTGTGTGGATTTGTGCATCTGTGTTTGAATTTATCGAAGTCTGCTCAAAATATACGCTGTCAGAAATTACGGCACCGGTAAAAAGTCTGGAGTTTTTGAACGGCTTGCCTTTTAATTGCAGCATATTGATGTTTATGATTTTTGTGTACGCAGTGCGGTTGTTGTTGATTTTGGCGATTACATATGTTGTTTGTCTTGTATCGGCAAAAACAAAGTTTGAAGTCAGCATAGTTGTTGCATCTGCTGTTATGATTATTCCGTCACTTATCTATGTGGCAGGAGTTCAGATTTTTGCATATTTTTCTGCAACTGTTCCTGTAGCATTGATGAAACTTGTTGTGGAATCAAGTGGATTTACATTTCTAATTCCAATAGCTTTAATGCTGATAATGGGATTTGTTGCGGTGAAAATCACGAAATACAGTATGTGCAGAAAAGGCGGTGATTAAATGACTCTTGAAATGAAAAATCTTACGAAAAATTACGGTAATTACTGTGCTCTCAATAGCTTCAGTATTACTCTGACAGATGGCATTTACGGCTTGCTGGGAGCAAACGGTGCGGGTAAAAGCACGCTTATGAGTTTGATTACCGACAATGTTCAGAGAACATCGGGAGAAATCCTTTGTGACGGCAAAGAAATTTTGAAATTAGGTAAAAAGTTCAGACAAAAGATTGGATTTATGCCACAGCAACAGGGCTATTACGAAAATATGTCCGCACGAGCGTTTATACTTTATATGGCATCACTCAAAGGTATTAACAAAAAAGAAGCCAAAATGCAGACTGACAAGCTTTTAAAAACAGTTAATCTTGAAAAAGTCAGCCATAAGAAAATCGGTGAATTTTCGGGAGGTATGAAACAGCGTGTCCTCCTTGCACAGGCTATGCTCGGCAACCCTGAGATTCTTTTGCTTGATGAACCTACCGCCGGACTTGATCCAAAGGAGAGAATCCGTATCCGCAATTTTATAAGTGAAATTGCAGAAGACAAAATCGTACTTATTTCTACCCATGTAGTGTCCGATATTGAGTTTATTGCTAAGGAGATTATACTTCTAAATCAAGGAAAACTCGTGTCGCACGATACCTGCCAAAATCTCGTAAGTGAAATTGTAAATAAGGTAGTTGAGGTGGAAATCGAAAAAGAAGAATTAAAATATTTTCAGGATAATTATCGAGTTTCAAATCTCTATCATAATGATGATAAAATCGTAGTAAGATTAGTCACAGATAATCCCCCTGAAAATCATAAAATAACAATTGCAACCCCAACCCTTGAAGATTTGTACCTCTATGTTTTTGAACAAGGAATGTGATATTAAAATTATTACCGACAAGTAATGGTGTTCTATGCTAATATTTGTCGGTATTTTTATGCCCTCTTTACATGAAATTGTGTAAGGATAAAACGGAATATAGATACAAAATAATCAGTTAACGCATAAAATAGCAATAAAATAGTTTGACTAATATATAATATTGTGTTAAAATTATGCGAGAAAGTATGGTATGTTCACTGGTAGCTTCTTTAGTAACAATTTCCTTATCGACATATTGGAGTGATAAATGGAGTAGTGAAAATGAAAGAAAGTGGTGTGGTGTGTAAAAAAAAGAAAGTATATCTACTTTCTCTTTTGCTTTTTTTGATTTCTTATTTGATTACAGTTGTTAATATGGTTGTTAATATTATTACTGGTGGCTTTCATTTATACATTTTTAGTATTTTGAGCTTTATGTTACCATGCTATAAATCTATTAAAACAGCAGATGCGTTTGGCATTGCTTTAACAATATTGTTACTTTTGATTAGTTTTTTGCTCATATTTTTTACTGTAAAATATGATGTGTTAAAATATGACCAAAGCAAAAGACCGTTGTGTTATATGAGCTTAATCTTGTGGTATTGTATAACTCAAATATTGTCTTTGTGGATACTGGCTGATTCGCATTTGCAAAATTATATTTATTTGTCTGTCGCCGAATTTTATGAAAGTGAAGAGTTACAGTACATATACTCAATAGTTATTTTTGCAATATATCAAATCATTATAGGTTTAAAACGAATGTATGATTCTAGAGAAGCATTTGATGCAACCAATATTTCAATCGCTCCACCTTTTGAAAAGTATTTTAGTGAAAAAACTATTTTTTGTTACACCGTTCCTAATTATGTATTTTCCTGTATAGGAGTTTTATCGATTATATATATTAGGTATGTTTTTGTTGACAGTTATGCAATTAACTTTTGGATTTTTATTTTCTGTGTGCTTTTTAGTTTATGCTTTCTGCTTTTAACTTTAAAAAAATATCGCCAGATTGTAAAATATAGAGGTGTCGAAATAATTGTAAGAAAGAATTTAAAAATATCTATTTTTCTGCAATTGAAATTAGTTTTTTTGATATTTTGCACATATTGTATAACATTGTTGTTCGCTTGATTTTTGATATTGGGTAGAACATTTGCGGTAAGGAGGCTCGAAAGAGTTTCCATACTAGTTGATGAAATTGAATGGAATGGAAAA
>UNSK01000076.1 GCA_900552525.1 Candidatus Gastranaerophilales bacterium
GTCATTTTCTGGATGATTATAGCAGGACTTTTCTCAATGGCTCTGAAATTTTCTGAAGTACTGCTTGGCGTTAAATTTAGAAAAACTAATCCGGACGGCAGTGTTTCTGGCGGCCCGATGTATTATATTCCATTAGCCTTTAATAGTATGGGAAAATTCCCGCAAAAAGTAGGTTCGGCTTTAGCTAAAATATATGCAGTATGCTGTATATTTGCTATGATTGGCGGCTGGAACTTATTCCAGATAAATGCAATGACAGCGCAATTTACAGAAGTTACCGGAGGCGATAAAAGTATTTTTGCTAACAATGGCTGGGTTTTAGGAACTATTGTTGCTATAATAACCTGGTTTACTATAATAGGCGGGATTAAAGCGATTGGAAAATTTACATCAAAAGTAACTCCGCTTATGTGTTCTTTGTATGTTGCAAGCGCTTTTCTTGTATGCCTGATTAACATACATCATGTACCAGAAACCATTGTTCTGATTATCAAAGAAGCTTTTTCTCCAAGAGCAATGACCGGCGGAGCATTTGCCTGCATGTTATGGGGATTCCGGCGTGCAATGTTTGCAAATGAATCGGGGTTGGGAACCGCACCTATAGCGTTTTCCGCAGTAAATACTAATAAACCTGTTGCACAGGCTTTCATTTCTATGTTACAGCCATTTGTCGATACTGTAATTGTCGGAGTGGCAACGGCTTTTGTGATTGTTGTTTCAAAAGCATATCTGACAGTTGACGGAATAGCAGGTATAGAGCTTACTTCAAAAGCCTTTGGCACTATATGTCCTGGTTTTCCGATTTTATTAACAGTAATGGCTAGTTGTTTTGTGTTATCTACAATGCTTTGCGGCTCTTATTACGGTCTAAAAGCCTGGAACTTCTTATTTGGCAATTCGACCGCAAAGACCAGAATTTTTCAGGCAGCTTATTGTCTGTGTATAATTGCCGGTTCAGCAATGAATTTCAAGAGTATAATTAACCTTTCTGACGCAGTAACCTTGTTTCTTGCAGTACCAAATTTAATTGCTGTATTTGCTCTCTCAGGAGTTATTATGAAAGAGCTTAAGCGGTATTGTGACAGATACAAAGTAGGCGGCAGAATATCCGATTATCTTCGTTAATATAATCTTTACTTGCAGGGGCTAAATAAATAGTGTAAAATACTCCTACAAACAAGGAGGTATTATGCCAAAAATTTATTTCGTGGATGTTACAAACAGAGATGGGGTGCAAACTTCCAGACTGGGGCTTGCAAAACTTCAAAAAACTATTATTAATTTAATGCTTGATGATATGGGAATAACCCAATCAGAGTTCGGTTTTCCAACAACAATGCACGAATTAAATTATTTAAATGCAAATCTTGATCTTGTAAAAAGAGGAGTTATTACAAAGACAAAACTCTCAGGTTGGATGAGAGGTATAGCAGGCGATGTCGAAAAATCTTTTACCAATTGTCCGCAGCTTGAATACTGTAATCTTTCTCAATCAACTTCTGAACAGATGATTCTAGGTAAATATCTCGGCAAAAAAACACCTGATGATATAATTAAAATGACCTGCGAAGCTGTAGAATGCGCCGTTTCAAAAGGGGCAAAAATAATCGGCGTAAATGCAGAAGATGCATCAAGAAGTGATTTGAATTACCTTATAAAACTTGCACAGGAGGTCAAAAAGCGCGGCGCTTACCGCTTTAGATACTGTGATACTCTGGGGTATGAAGACCCGCATACGACCTATCAAAGAATTTTTACGCTGGCAAAAGAAACTCAAATGCCTATAGAGCTTCATTACCATAATGATTTAGGTATGGCTGTAGCCTGCTCTGTTGAAGGAGCTCGTGCTGCCGTTGATGCAGGCGTAGATGCATATATTAATACAGCAATTAATGGTATGGGTGAACGAGCAGGTAATGCAGACCTTGTATCCTGTCTGCTTGCAGTTTTAAAATCTGCCGGATTTAGAGAAAAATATCAGATTGATGAGAATATTGACTTAAGTAAAGCTTGGAAGCTAGCAAAATATACAGCGTATGCTTTTGGCCTTCCTATTCCGATTAACCAGCCTGCTGTAGGTGATAATGCTTTTGCTCACGAATCTGGTATTCACGCTGATGGCGCATTAAAAGACAGAAGAAATTATGAGCTGTATGATTTTGAGGAATTAGGAAGAGGAGAGCCGGAAATTATTGAAACAGGCAGAATGATTACAACTGGCGAATATGGCGGTATCAAAGGTTTCAGAAATGTGTATGATAAGTTAGAATTAGAATTTCGAGATGAAAACGAAGCAAGAAATATTCTTGAACTTGCGCGTTATGCAAATGTACATACACAAAAACCTTTAACAGAAAGTGAATTAAAATTCATATATCATTATCCTGATATAGCAGCCAGAATAATGACAGTATCTCCATTCTATGAACCATCTGGAGAATTGCAAAAAAGGCTAGACAAAGGCAGCGTAGCAATGCCGCAGCACATAATTTAAGTAAAAAAATATCCGGTGTTTTAAACCGGATATTTTTTTTATTTACAAATACTTAACTGGTCTAATAGAATTGCATAAACAGCTTCGCCTTTTTTGGCCTTATAGTGACATCCTGGAGTAATTAAGCCTAATACAAGCCCGACACTGCACCCTACCGGTATACCAATTGCCAGCCCAGTACCGATTTTAGCCGGATTAGGAATAAAAGCGAAACCGACACCAGCACCTGCACCTGCTGCACCTAAGGTAAGTGTAGAAAGTGTCAGCTTTCCTGCAGTAGTCCAAGGTCCTTCTTTGAGTTTGCAATCTTTGGTAAAAGGTCTTGCTTTAATATCAATACAGGTGTTGTCAGGAAAAACAATTTTTCTAAAAATAAGACTTACCCTTGCGTTTTTATTAAACCATTTTGGTTTTTCTACATTGGTAACTTCTGCAACGATTTTCGTTCCACAAGGGAGTATCAAAGTTCCTTCAGTAGTGTAAAGAGCTTGAGGAACAACGAAATTAACGAGTTCACCCGCTTTAGAACACTTAGAATAATATTTTTCATCAAAAACGAATTGTAAAACATTACCTTTTTCTACAATGTTTCTCAAATTAGTAATGGTAACAACATTACACGGAGCTTTTTTGTGAACATCAAGATGTTCAATAGCCTGTGTTTTTTCACACTCAGCTGCAAAAAGCGGTGCAGCATTTAAACTTAATATACTAAGTGTAAAAAAGAATGAAAGAATTTTTCTTAACATAACATTTTACCCCTTATAAAAATATAATGACACCCCAGTATAACTGATTCAAATTTATTTATCAATAGTATGTGGGAATAAATTAAGCATATGAAATTTTTCAAATCTGTATTCAGAAATGAAACATTTTCTACAAAATGTTATCTAGCTGCCACATTACTATTTCAATTATAACATACCTTTATGAGGTTGTGAACCCCTGAAAAAAATTTTTTGTAAAAAAGTGTTAAAAAAACAATAATCAGTATTATCAATAGTTACAGCATCTCTTATTCATAACATTTTGTAGAAAATGTTATGGAAGTAGTAAAAACGGCATATACAACCCTACACGAATCAGGAAAGTAACATAAGAATGGATATCTTAGAAAATATAACAAATATATTAAGAAGAGCTGTGAATTATAGCAGGCATGGTTATAATTCTTCCATTGACATTAAAGATTTAGATTATTCAAACAAAAACTCCATAAATATTACATTCGTTACTTTATTAATATTATTTGGAGTAGGTATCGGAGCTTGCTTTAGCAAAGCTGCCGGTGCCTTTTCTTTAGAAAGAACGGTTTACCCCGATTTAAATATAGCATAGATGGCAGCGAAGCCGTTTATAAGCAGGTGAGGCAATGACAATATCATTCAGCGGATTGGCGTCCGGTTTAGATACATCTTCTTGGGTAGAATCGCTTGTTGCACTAAAACAAGCTAAGATTGACACGCTTGAAGAAGAGAAAGAAACCGTATTACTATCCAAAGAAACCCTTGACAATATCAAATCATTTTTTAACTCTTTCCGTTCTGTTATAGAAAAGGTGACAGATGCTCAATTCGGTATTGCGTCAATGGATTTGTTTGCCCAAAACCTAGCAACATCTGCTAATCTAGACGTCTTAACAGCTACTGCAACGACAGAGGCAGAAGAGGCTACTTATAATGTCCTTGTTGATCAATTAGCAACTAACTCGGCAGCAAACAGTAATTATTGCTATTTAACGACAATTGTACAAACAACAACAGCTACTTCTGATTCTAAGTTAATTAATGTCGGCGTAAAAGCTGGTAAAATTGGGGTTACAGTAAACGGTATAGAGCGCGGCATTGAGATTACCGAAAACGACACAATTCAAACTTTTATTGATAAATTAAAAGAAATCGGCGTAGAAGCAAGCTACAACGAAAAAACGGGTGTATTTTCTATTGATATTGATGCAGGAGCAATTAATGATATTGATGGAACGGGAATTGTTGATGCCCTGCATTTACAGGGAGTTAACGAGGGATATACCTCTAATTCTTTAAACACATCAAAGACAGATACAATCTACTCTGCAGCAACAGTTGACACTTTAATGTCAGAACTAGGTGCTAAAGAAGGTGTAATAACAATTCATGCAAATGATGCAGACTATCAGGTCACATTAACATCAACAACCACCCTTGGTGACTTTATAGCTGATTTAAAGAGCCATAATATTGATGTAACACTTGATTCAACAGGTATTTTAACTATTACAGATGCCAAAATTACAGATGAAGGCACAACCGACATTCTTGATGCTCTGGGTTTGGATTTAGATATTTATTCCAATACACAGGTATCCGGAGATTTAAGCCATAAAGCAACAATAACACAGACAACAACCGCTACTTCCGATACCCTTCTGAAAGATTTAGGGGATGGTATTAATATAACCGACGGACAGACTGTTATTATCAAAAATTCCAGTAATGAATATACTACAATTACGGTTGGAACAACCACTACACTCGGTGAACTTCTTTCTGATATGACAAATGCCGGAGTATACGCTGCGTTGAATAAAGACGGTACAATAGAGATTTCAGGAGGTACAATAACTGGCGGCACTTTTGATGCAATTAGTGCTTTAAAACTAACAGCAGAACCATATACTGCAATGACAACAGGCAAGCCTTTGACAGAAACTGTACAGAAAGCTGAACTTGTAACTCTTGAAACAAAGCTGGTAGATGATTTAAAAGTAAGAGCCGGTTATTTAGAAGTTACCGATGCAGACGGCAACAAGTTTTACGAAAAAATATACCATGGTCAGACGTTAGGAGATTTAATGTCTGATTTAGGCAACCTTGGTATTTACACAAAATTGCGTGATGATGGTGTGCTTGAAATCACCGGCGGAGCATTTGCGACATTATCCGACGATAGAGTACAAGAGCTTATTGATAATGGCACAATAAGAGAAACAGATGACA
>UNSK01000077.1 GCA_900552525.1 Candidatus Gastranaerophilales bacterium
TTCCATTTCTAAAAATGATACAGAAACCCGGTGTCTATTAGAAAACAGATTAAATTATCATGAAGCTGTTAAATCTATTGGAGAGGATTGCTGTGTTAATCTAAAGTGGCTTAAAAATTTATCGAGAGCTTCTGATTTAATAAGCATGAGAGAAAATTTGTTTCTTAAATATCCAATAGAAAAAGTACTGCTGGTAGAAGGATTAACGGAAGAAATTTTACTACCAGCCTTTTCTAAATATTTAGGTTATGACTTTTATCAGAAGGGTATTCAGGTTATTCCAGCCGGTGGAAAAAATCAAGTAGTTAAAATGTATTACAAACTTATAGAAGAGCTTAAAATTCCTGTATTTTTACTTCTGGACAAAGATGCAGAGGATAATATCCGGCAGATTAAGCCTAAGCTTAGAGATATTGATAAAATTCATCTAGTTAGCTGCGGAGAATTTGAAGACTTGCTTCCTAAATCACTTATAATCAAAACGTTAAACATGCATTTTGCAAATTTTACATCAATTTCCGAAAGCGATTTGGATGATGAACAGCCTGAAGTAAAAAATTTAGAAAATATTTTTAAAACTAAAGGATTACATGAATTTAAAAAAGCAGAATTTGCCAAACTTGTAAGAGCAAATATAACGGAAAGCTCTGATATTTCAGCTGAAATAGCCGAAATTATTAAAGAAATATCAGAAAGTAATAAAACCCTTGACAGTAAATTTTGTTCTTGTTAATATATATCTCGTGGTTATTCCACAGCCGAAGTATAAAAGGTTTATTGATAAATTAATAATTCAAATTTTAATAATTTGCGCTTGTAGCTCAGCAGGTAGAGCACTCCCCTTTTAAGGGATAGGTCGCGCGTTCGAATCGCGCCAAGCGCATATTTTTTTGCTTTATTTTCTTTGTCTTTATGATAAAATATATCCTAAGGAGTGGGAATATGCCGTTTGAATTTGAAAAACAAAAAATTGAGGATGTAATACTGGTTAAACCAAAAGTTTTTGGTGACAACCGCGGTTTTTTTATGGAATCTTATAAAAAATCTGATTTTTATGACAATGGTATTGCTGTAGAATTTAATCAAGATAACCATTCAAAATCAGTAAAAGGCGTTTTAAGAGGACTGCATTATCAGGAAGCACCTTATGGACAGGCAAAGCTTGTAAGATGCGGCAGAGGCCGTATCTATGATGTTGCCGTTGATATCAGAAAAGATTCTAAAACATTTGGAGAATATGTAAAGGTCGAACTTTCGGAAGAAAATAAACACATGCTCTATATACCGGAAGGCTTTGCACACGGTTTTGTTGTTCTTTCAGAAGAAGCGGAACTTTTGTATAAAGCTAGCGGGGAATATGCTCCTCAGGCTGATAGAGGGGTATTGTGGTGTGATAAAGATATAAATATTGATTGGGGAATAGATTTTGACCCGATTTTATCTGAAAAAGACCAGAAACAACCTACATTAAAGGAGATTTTATGAATTTATTGGTAACAGGCGGTGCAGGCTTTATTGGAAGCTGTTTTGTCAGACATATTTTGAATAAGTATCCGGATTATAAGCTTATAAATATTGATGCACTTACATATTGCGGAAATCTTGAAAATTTAAAAGATGTTGAAAATAACCCTAATTATACATTTATTCACGGAAATATATGTGATAGAAAACTTGTAAGAGAATTAGTATCACAAGTAGACTGTATAGTTAACTTTGCTGCTGAATCCCATGTTGATAATTCAATCAAACATCCTGAAATCTTTATAGAAACAAATGTACAGGGTACTTTAAACTTATTGCAGGCAGCAAAAGAGATTGGCATTGAAAGGTATTTACAGGTTTCAACAGATGAAGTTTACGGAACACTTGGTAAGACCGGTTATTTTTATGAAACTACTCCGCTTGCTCCTAATAGCCCGTATTCAGCCAGCAAAGCCAGTGCTGATATGCTTGTAAGAGCTTACTATGAAACTTATAAACTTCCGGTACTTACTACAAGATGTTCTAATAATTACGGTCCGTATCAGTATCCCGAAAAACTTATTCCTTTCTTTATTTCTAAGCTTTTGAGTGGAGAGAAAGTGCCAGTATATGGCGACGGGTTAAATGTTAGAGATTGGTTATATGTATATGACCATTGCGCAGCAATTGATACAGTACTCCATAAGGGTAAAATTGGTGAAGTATACAATGTCGGCGGTCACAATGAAAAAACAAATATGGAAATTACCCGCCTGATACTTGAGGCAATGGGGAAAGATGAATCTTCTATAGAATATGTTCAGGATAGATTAGGTCATGACAGGAGATACGCAATTTCTAATGATAAGATTACCTCTGAATTAGGCTGGGAGCCTTCTGTAACATTTGAACAGGGTATCAAAATGACTATTGACTGGTATCTAAACAATCAAGAGTGGATTAAACACATAGAAGAAAAGAAAGTCGGGGTTTAATAATGGCAGTTCTTGTAACAGGTGCAAAAGGTATGCTGGGGCAGGATTTATGCCCGATATTTGAGGATGCTGGATATGAAGTTATCGAAACCGATGTTGATACACTTGATATCACTAATGCAGAACAGGTAAAACATGTTCTTGAAGAATACAAACCTGAAATTGTTATTCATTGTGCAGCTTATACAAATGTTGATAAAGCTGAAGAAGATTTAAAGACGGCAGAGCTTATAAATGTTACCGGGACTGAAAATATTGCAGATGCATGCGGGAAACTCGGTATCACACTTGTGTATATCTCAACGGATTACGTATTTAACGGCTGTAATACAGTGCCTTATAAACCCAATGATATGCCGAACCCTATTAATAACTATGGCCAGACTAAATACGAAGGCGAAGAAGCAGTAAGAAGCTTTTGTGAAAAGTACTATATTGCAAGAACCAGCTGGCTTTACGGGCACCATGGTAAAAATTTTGTAGAAACAATGATTTCTTTAAAAGATAAAGATGTTTTAAAAGTTGTTGATGACCAGATTGGATGTCCAACTTGGACAGTAGAACTGGCTAATGGAATATTGAAACTGTTAAATAAGCCATATGGTACATACCATGTATGCGGTAGCGGGCATACAAGCTGGTATGGATTTGCTAAAGAGATATTCAGGTTGATGGATTTAAAAGTAAATATACAGCCTTGTGCAACAGATGAGTTTCCTCGACCTGCCAAAAGGCCTGCATATAGTGTAATGGATAACGATAAAATCTGCCGTCAATGGGAAGCTGCACTTAAGGATTACTTAGATTTGAGGATTGAAGCATGAAAGGAATTGTTTTAGCTGGCGGAAGCGGAACTAGACTTTATCCGAGTACAATGGCAGTATCTAAGCAGCTGCTGCCGGTTTATGATAAACCAATGATTTATTATCCGGTATCTGTACTTATGCTGGCAGGCATTAGAGAAATTTTGATAATTTCAACTCCACAAGATTTGCCAAACTTTGAGAAACTTTTAGGCGACGGTTCTCAATTTGGTGTTAAATTCTCTTATAAAGTTCAACCTAGTCCTGATGGGTTAGCACAAGCATTTATCCTTGGTGAAGAGTTTATTGGGGATGACGCTGTTGCTCTTGTACTTGGAGATAATATTTTTTATGGACAAAGCTTCTCAAGAATGCTCCATAAAGCCGTTCATTCAGCACAAAATGGCAACGCAACAGTATTCGGCTATCAGGTTAAAGATCCGGAAAGATTCGGAGTAGTTGAGTTTGATGCCAATGGTAAAGCTCTTTCCATAGAGGAAAAACCCGCAAGCCCTAAGTCTAATTATGCAGTTACAGGTCTATATTTTTATAATAATGATGTTGTTGAATATGCCAGAGCTTTAAAACCTTCTGCCCGGGGAGAGCTGGAGATTACTGATTTAAATAGAGTCTATCTTGAAAAAGGCCTTCTGAATGTAGAACTTTTAGGACGAGGATTCGCCTGGCTTGATACAGGAACACATAAATCATTAATGCAGGCGGGACAGTATATTCAAACTATTGAAGAAAATCAGGGGATCAAAATAGCTTGCCTTGAAGAAGTTGCTTTGAGAATGGGATTTTTAAGTAAAGAAGAAGTAAAGAGGTCTTCGGAAAAGTATAAAAATAATGAATATTTTTCTTATGTAAGAGAGCTGGAATAGGGATATGAAGAAAAAAATTAGTATACTAGGTTCAACCGGTTCAATCGGTCGTCAAGCATTAGAAGTTATTGAGAAACTAGAGGATAAATTTGAAATTATTGCTCTTGCAGCAGGAAATAATATAGAATTATTGAATGAACAGATACGAAGATTTAAACCCCGATATGCATTTGCTTCAGATATAAATCTCATTGAAGGAGCACAACCGGCTTCACTTGATGAAATATGTTCAAACAAAGAAAATGATATAATTCTCGTTGCTGTTTCAGGCAGAATAGGCTTAAAACCTACTATAACAGCGATTAATAACGGTATTGATATTGCTCTTGCAAATAAAGAAACCCTTGTTATGGCCGGTGATATCGTAATGCCTCTTGCAAAAGAAAAAGGAGTTAAGATTGTTCCTGTAGATAGTGAACATTGTGCAATTCACCAGTGCATAAAAAATATTGCAGATGTTGATAAGTTAATTATTACAGCATCTGGCGGCCCTTTTCTAAGAAAAAGCGTCGAGGATATGAAGAATGCTACTGTCGAACAGGCACTTGCTCATCCAAGATGGAATATGGGGAAAAAAATTACAGTAGATAGTGCAACTTTAATGAATAAAGGTCTGGAAGTTATTGAAGCACATCACCTTTTTGATATGAATTATGACAATATAGAAGTTGTTGTCCATCCGCAAAGTATCGTTCATTCTGCAATTGAATATAAGGATGGCAGCGTAATCGCACAGCTCGGGCTTCCTAGTATGCATATTCCAATTCAGTACGCTATCACTTATCCAGAAAGGTTTGAAGGTATAAAATCTAAAAGTTTTAGCTTTGCAGAAGCTGCAAGATTGGATTTTGAAAAACCAGATTGGAATAAATTTAAAGCACTAAACTTAGCTTATGAAGCCGGAAAAACTGGCGGCTCTTCTACAGTTTGTTTAAATGCTGCAAACGAAGAAGCTGTATTTGAGTTTTTAGCAGGAAAAATTAAGCTTTTTGATATAATTAGTGCTGTTGAGAAAATGATGGAAACTCACGATGTTGTAAAAAATCCTTCTTTAGACGAGATTTTTGCAATAGATAATGAAATCCGTATAAAAACTAAAGAATATTTAAGTCGTAAGGAATGATGAGTATTGCTGCTGCATGTTAGCGATCAGAATATCCATGGAAGCGAATTTAGCTTCAAGCTGCGCCCTGTATCTATCAAGCG
>UNSK01000078.1 GCA_900552525.1 Candidatus Gastranaerophilales bacterium
GGGGGTAAAACACTCTAAAAAATTACCCTTTTGGAGGTTAGTATGCCGAGCGTAAATACTAACCTTTCCAGTTTGATTGTTCAGACTAATTTAAAATCATCAACCAAACGTTTGAATATAGCAATAGAGCGAATGTCTACCGGTTTCAAAATAAACCATGCAAAAGACAATGCTGCGAATTATTCAATAAAAACCAAATTATCGAGTAAGATTAGTTCCTATGAGGTTGCAGAAGAAAATGCAATGATGGGTTTGGATATGCTTGAAACGAGCTCAGAGGCATTAAATCATATTGAAGAAAATCTGGCAAGAATCCGCTCGTTGGCAGTTCAGGCTCAAAATGGAACTTATGGAGAAAAATCACTAATAGCATTAAATAGTGAAGCCCAAGCTCTAATGAATGAAATTTCCCGACTTAATGAAACCGCTCAATACAATGGAATAAAGCTTTTTAATACTGGTAAAGCAGAAGTTACTAATGCGGGCAAAGAATTAGAACTCAACGAACAAGGTTTTTTACAAGAAGTCATAGTTCGTGATACATCAACAATGACAAAGCTTTCGAGTGTAGATCAAACTCAAGCTCTTGCAAAGGGAGCTTATTCAATCTCAACCTTAGAAGAATTTTTAAAATTGGCAAATATGGCAAATTCCGGATTATTAGAGGCTGGTAGTGAATTTATTTTAGCAAATGATATTGATTTAGCAGAGTATTGTAAAGAGCATGAGGGAGATGGAGGCTGGTGTCCTATAAGTAATTTTAACTCAATGACTTTTGATGGAAACGGTCATGTTATAAAGAATTTGTATATAAATCGACCATCTAATGATTATCAAGGATTATTTTCAAGCTTGAGTAATTCAAAAGTTTTAAACTTAAAGCTAGAAAATGTTAATATTACAGCTAAAAATAACGTTGGGGCTATTACAGGATATGCCACTGGTTGGTCAGGTATAATAAACAATTGTGTGGTTGATGGCAAGCTTACTGGTACTGGTAATAGTATTGCTGGAATTGAGGGGAGTGCGATGTATGCAAGTTGTAAATATTGTTATGTCGATGTTGACGTTACAGGTAAAAATAATATTGGTGGAATCTCTGGCTATCTTCATACAACGGGTGCTGTCTATTGCTATTCCAAGGGAATAATTTCTGGAGTAAATCTGGTTGGAGGTATTGCTGGCGAGGGTGATAATGTTGAGAATTCACAAAGTGAGGCAAATGTCGCTGGACAAGAAAGAGTTGGAGGAATCATTGGAAGCGCGCAACGAGTTATTAATGATGCATATTTTTCAGGTAATGTATTCGGGATGTCTGCTGTTGGTGGAATCTCTGGCTACGCAATACGGGGAATAGATTTTATTAATTGTATCGTTGATGGAACTATTACAGGAGAAAACAAAACAGGTGTATTTATGGGAGCCGCAGCTGAGTCAACGTCTTCTATTGTAGATTGCTGGTACTATCAGAGAAAATGTGGAGATGTTTTAGTTGGTGAAGATAAAATATCTGTTGAAAATGTCAGAGATATGACAGTTCCAGCAGAATACTCGTTGCAGGTTGGAATAAATTCTGACTTAAAAGCTTCAAGTATTACTTTGACGACATTTGTTGATTTTTCCGTATTGTCAAGTCTTTTACAAACTGGTATTGAAGATGAAAGTGTTCTCAAGCAAATAGATACACTTGTAAACCAGGTTTCTCTGAAGCAAACAGAAATAGGAACTGCTCAAAACCGTTTAGCAAGCGTACTAGAAGAAATTTCGATTAAATATGATAATCTTGTGTCTTCACGTTCAACTATACAAGATGCAGATATAGCGGAAGAGAGCAGTGCTTATATCAGAAACCAGATATTGCAGCAAGCTGCCGCGACACTCCTTGCTACTGCAAATCAAACACCAAGTATAGCATTACAACTATTGTAAAGCTCTTTTTCTTCTGTTAAAATATTCACAATTATAATAAATCAAGAGAGGTGCAAATGAGTGTAAATCAGTCTATTAAACCTATTACCACAGAAGAGAAAGATAATTTATATATTGGCGGTTGTGATTTAACAAAACTAGCTGAAAAATATGGAACTCCGCTCTATATTATTGATGAAGAAACTCTTAGATGTATTTGCCGTGAATATAAAAAAGCGTTTAAGGATTACGAAAATATAAAAATGATGTATGCATCCAAAGCTCTTTGTACATCTGCAATTGCAAGGATTCTGGATGAAGAAGGGTTCGGGTTTGACACAGTATCAGCAGGAGAAATCTATACTGTTTATAAAGCCGGCGTTGATATGTCAAAAGTGCTATTTAATGGAAACAACAAATCTTCCCGCGAAATTGAACTAGCTCTTGATTGTAAGGTCGGAAGATTTTCAGTCGACAATTTTTACGAAGCAGAATTATTAAATAAAATTGCAGAGGATAAAGATGTCAAAGCAGATATTTTACTAAGAATTACTCCGGGGATTGAATGTCATACCCACGATTATATTCAAACAGGGCAGATTGATTCAAAATTCGGCTTTGATCTTACTCAGGTTGATGAAATAGTAAATAAAATAATCTCTACCTATAAAAACCTCAATCTGAGAGGTTTACACGCTCATATAGGATCCCAGATTTTTGAACTGAAATCCTATTATGATGAAGTAGAAATTCTGGTTAAAGAAATCGCAAGAATCAATGAAAAATATAATTTGAACCTTGATGAAATGAATATGGGCGGAGGTTTAGGAGTTAAGTACATTGATACTGATCAACCGCCTTCAATTTCTTCTCTTGCAGAAGCTGTTACCAGTGCAATGAACAAATATTCAGTTAATATTCCTACAATCTATATTGAGCCTGGTCGAAGTATTATTTCAACTGCAGGAGTAACATTGTACAGGGTCGGAAGTTCTAAAGAGGTCCCAAACGGTAGAAAATATGTCGCTGTCGATGGTGGTATGGCAGATAACCCGCGTCCAAGTATGTATCAGGCTGAGTATACTGCTCAAAAAGCAAATAATCTTGCAGAAAAAGAGATGGAAACCGTTACTATAGCAGGCCGGTACTGTGAAAGCGGTGATATTTTGATTAATGAAATTTCTCTCCCAAAACTCAAAGCCGGTGATCTTATTTGTGTATTCAATACCGGTGCTTATAACTATTCTATGGCCTCTAACTATAATCGTGTAGAAAAACCGGCAATGGTACTTGTAAATAATTCACATTCTGATATTATAGTATATAGAGAGACGTTGGATAATCTCATAGCAAAAGACAGTATTCCCGATAGGTTAAGAAAACAATGATTGATGCGCTAATTTCTTTAATTCAGGATGTTATAAGTCCGCTTCAGTGGTCTTTGAGCTGGGTTAATATTCTTGAAATAGCATTTATTGCCGTTATTTTACTTGTTTTCTATCAAAAATTTATAAAAAATACCCAATCTGAAAAATTAGTAAAAGGTTTATTTTTCCTTGTTTTTGCCTGGATTTTTAGTGAAATACTAATCCTAATAGATTTAAGAATCATAGGGGTATTTTTTAAATCTCTTGTAACTTTAATCTCTTTGAGCCTGATTGTCATTTTCCAGCCAGAGCTCAGACGTCTGTTAGGTTATTTAGGTCAGCCGGGATTTATTAGAAAAACCTTTTTTACTTCTGGCTCATTTAGAGAAAATGATGATAATGAAATCGATGTTATCAAGGAAATTATTGAAGCTGTAAAGTATATGACAAAAACTAAAACCGGTGCACTTATTGTATTCCAAAAAGAAATGAATACCGGCATATACTCAGATGTAGGAACAAAGCTGGATGCTATTATATCTACAGAATTGATTTTAACTATATTCCATCCGAATACTCCTCTTCATGACGGGGCTATGGTTATAGAAAACGGCAGAATCCATTCAGCAGGTGTGCTTCTTCCGCTAACAGAAGATCCTAAATTGAGCTGGAAATATGGTACAAGACACAGGGCTGCTATTGGAATGTCAGAAGTTTCTGACGCTGCATGCCTTGTTGTTTCCGAAGAAACAGGCGATGTTTCTATTACAATGGATGGAATTTTGAAAAAATATGAAGATTTAATGACTTTGAAAACTGATTTAGAGTCAATTCTGGGCATCAAACCTAAGGAAGACTTGCAGGTTAAACACAAAGGTCTGTTGGATTTACTAAAAGGGAAAAACTAAATGCTTTTTGGAAGAAAGAAACCGGAGAAAATTAAGAAAACAAAGGGAGAGATAGCTAGAGAATATATTTTAAAAGCAATTTTTATAACGATTGGTGCTTTTATAGTTGCTGTAGGTTTGGAAATGTTTCTGCTTCCTAATAAAATTATTGATGGCGGTGTAATTGGTATTTCAATGATGGTATCTTATATAACCAAATGGAATTTAGGTCTGCTGATTTTTTGCATAAATATACCATTTATTCTTCTTGCCCTGAAAAACCTTGGCCGTAAGTTTGTAATACAAACCTTTTTTGCAACCGGTATGCTTGCAATTGCAACAACTATTCTTCATGGCAGACAGGCTACAGAAGATTTACTGCTAGCTACTGTATTTGGCGGAATTATACTAGGTTTTGGTGTAGGGCTTATATTGCGAAATAATGCTTCTCTTGACGGAACCGAAATGATTTCTATTAACCTTTCTAAAAAGTTAAAGATAATATCTGTCGGTGAACTTTTAATGTTTATAAATTTATTTATATATATGGGGGCCGGCTTCTTGTACGGCTGGGATAGAGCGCTGTATTCGATTATGACATATTATATTGCCTCAAAAGTTATTGATTCAGTGCTTGAAGGTCTGGATAAGGCTAAGTCTGTAAGAATATTCTCTGAATATTATAAAGAGATTGGTAATGCAATAATGAAAGATTTGGATGTAAGCGTAACTTATATGAAAGCTCTTGGCGGATATTCACGTCAGGAAAAAATCCAGACTTATTGTGTTGTTAATAAGTTTGAAATGCCTAGATTAAAAGAATTAGTGCATACAATTGATCCTAGGGCGTTTCTTGTTACAGAAGACGTACACGAAGTTGAAGGTGTTAGAGTTAAGAAGCATAAACACTAGACAGGAAGTAAAATTTATTATAAAATTTATATATAATAAGAGAGGATAATAAATGCCAAATAAAGATATGATTCCGATAGAGGTAATTATTTTAACAGATACAGATGATATAAAAGGTACTGTTTTTGTATCAAGTACAGTTGCTGCAAACAGGCAATTGACAGAGTTGTTAAATGATAATAACCGCAGGTTTTTAGCAGTCACAAATG
>UNSK01000079.1 GCA_900552525.1 Candidatus Gastranaerophilales bacterium
AATCTTCTGCAAAGAAAATAAAATCTTCATCAGGTATAAAATCAAGTCCGCAAAGGGATACGACAGTTGCAAGATTTCCACCCCAGATTATACCTTCGGCACTCCCTTTTGTGTAAATTTTATTACCTTCAAACTCTAAATTTTGTCTGCATATTGCTTTTTCAAAATATTCAAGAGAGAACTCATATCCGTTTTCACAGCCAAAATCCGAGCAGGCCATTGGCCCATGATAAGTAATCATGCCGGTCTTTTTATATATCATTAAAAGAAGCGCTGTAACATCTGAAAACCCGCAAAATACCTTTTGGTTATTTTTAATAAGGTTATAGTCAATGTGATTAAGCAATCTAATCGCACCATATCCGCCTCGCGCGCACATAATTATATCAATTTCCGGGTTCAGAAAAAATCTATAAAGTTCTTCTAATTTATCCCCGTCAGAACCAGCAAGATAACGGCTGTTATCATAAATATTCTTTGAAAGTTCTACCTTGCAGCCCAGATTTTCAAGATTCCTAACAGCTGCATTCAACTTTTCCCTATTTACCCTCCCGGAGAGGGCGATAATACCAATAGTTTTCATACGGGTATTTTAGCATAATTTGTAAATTATTGTAACAAGTTTATATATATACCGCAATTTTTTAAATTTTTGAACGTTATTATATATATACAAGTAAAAAGGATATAACTATGGGTGTATCACAAGTACCAGGATTAGAGCAAAACTATCAATATGGACTGTACGGTCAGGGCAGTAAGATTCCATTTGGCGGTTTGACAGTCGGACCAAAGGTCACACCGGCCACCACCGTTGAACCAACCACGGGTATTTCGATTCCTACACAACATTCATATGTAAATGATGAAAATGGAAACAAAATATCTATGGGACAGGATGGAGTCGGACTGGCTCACAGGGATGCTAAAGACTACGGTTTCATGCTGGTAGCTTAAATTAAAAAGACCTCGTTTGGGGTCTTTTTTTATGTTTCTCGATTTCTTGTTTTCAACCATTCGTCTTTTGGAAGGTCTGAAACAATGTTGCCGTCTTTAAACCTTATTATTCTTGAACAATACTCGGCAATATCAGGTTCGTGTGTTACAAGAACAATTGTCTTGCCTTCTTTATCATTAAAGCCTTTATTAAGACGAACAAAAAACTCCATTACTTCTATACTTGTTTTTGTATCCAAATTACCGGTAGGTTCATCCGCAAGAATAAGCGGCGCATCATTAACAAGCGCTCTTGCTATTGCAACTCTTTGCTGCTGTCCTCCGGACATCTGGTTAGGCATATGATGTTCTCTGTTCTTAAGCCCTACTATTTCAAGAGCTTCACGTGCTCTTTTATATCTTTCTTCTTCCGGCACACCTTTATAAATCATAGGCAGTGCAACATTATCAAGTGCAGAAGTTCTTGATATTAAGTTAAAACCTTGAAAAACAAATCCGATTTTTTTATTTCTTATCTTTGACAATTCTTCAGGGCTTAATGAAAACACATCAACACCATCCAGATGATAGCTACCGCTCGTTGGTCTATCCAGCGTACCCAGTGTATTCATACACGTTGATTTTCCGGAACCTGATGTTCCCATTATAGCAACAAATTCGCCTTTTTCTACAGAAAAAGAAACTCCATTTAAAGCATTAAAGCTGTCCTCTCCTGTTGTATATGTTTTTACAATATTTTTAATTTCTATTAAAGGCATATGATTATTTTATCATCTAACGGAAGAAAAATAAACCTTATAAACTTCTCCGGTTTTCGGGTTTGATTTTAAAAGAGCCTCTTTCATTTTAGTAAGGAATTCAAGAAATTGTTTTTTATCAAGGAATATATCTACAGGCAAAGTTTCCTGATAATACTCTCCTCGCTTATATCTGTTAAACATTTTTTTGAAAAAATTATCATATTTCGGGTTTATCATAGTAACTCCAATCTCTTCTCTGCACGACAAGATTTTGGGATTAGGCAATTTTACATATAAATCTACATCTTTTGCCAGATTTTCAAGTTCAGGCCTAATACGATTAAGTCTATCGCTAAATGCAAACTTTGCCATTTTTTCCGGCTTCGGCAAATAAAGCGCTTTGAAAGAAGTATTCTCTGCTTTATGAATTTTCATACTATAATAATACTGGACCAAATATTTTTTTGCCCTCTTTGTTACAAAGGTTAACATTAGCCCTATATACATAATGATACCTTCATGATACACTTGTAATACTTGAAAAAGAATTTTTAAAGAGCGTATTACTAAGTATTTGAAAAGGAGAAACCAATGACTCAAAATAAAAGAGTATGGCTGTTCCATGAAGGAAACGCTGATATGCGTAACCTCTTAGGCGGTAAAGGTGCAAACCTTGCAGAAATGACTAATTTAGGTTTGCCTGTACCTCCGGGGCTGACTATAACTACAGAAACTTGTATGGATTACATTAACAACGGTAATAAAATGCCGGAAGGTTTAATGGATGAAGTAAAGACTGCATTAAAAGACATAGAAGCAAAAGCCGGTAAAAAATTTGGCGATTCTGCCAATCCGCTTTTAGTTTCCGTACGCTCAGGAGCTAGAGTTTCAATGCCTGGTATGATGGAAACTATTCTTAATTTAGGTCTTAATGATGAAACAGTAGAAGCTATGGTTAAGTTAACAAATAACCCTAGATTCTGTTATGACTCATATAGAAGATTTTTGACAATGTTTGGTTCTGTTGCCTGGGAAATGGACAGACAAAAATATTTTGAATCAGAAGTTGAAAAGGTTAAAGAACGCGAGGGCGTTAAGTCTGATACAGAAATTTCTGCAGAAGGCTGGAAGTCACTTATTCCGATATACAAAAATGTTATCAAAGAAGTTACAGGAAAAGAATTTCCTCAAGACCCTTATGTTCAGCTTCAGGAAGCTATCGAAGCAGTATTCCGTTCCTGGAATATTCCTCGAGCTGTAGCTTACAGAAATATGAACAAAATTGACCATAACTTTGGTACAGCAGTTAACGTTCAAACAATGGTATTTGGGAATATGGGTGATGATTGTGCAACAGGTGTTTCATTTACCCGTAACCCTGCTACAGGTGAAAACAAATTCTACGGCGAATATCTTACAAATGCACAGGGTGAAGATGTTGTTGCAGGTATCAGAACTCCAAAGCCGATTGCTGAACTTGAAACAGAAATGCCAGACCTGTATAAACAATATGTTGATATTGCTAAAAAGCTTGAACTTGGCTATAAAGATGTTCAGGATATGGAATTTACTATTGAACGCGGTAAACTCTGGATACTTCAAACACGTAACGGTAAAAGAACTGCCGCAGCTGCTGTAAAAATTGCAGTAGATATGTGCGAAGAAGGTATTATAACAAAAGAAAGAGCTATTCAGTTGGTTGACCCATATTCTGTAAACCAAATCCTTCTTCCTTGCTTTGATTCTAAAGCAATGGCAGAGGCTCATAAAATTGCACAGGGTGTAAATGCTTCTCCTGGTGCTGCTGTTGGTAAAATTGTATTTGATACAGAAGAAGCAGCTCAAAGAGGTGAAGCCGGTGAAAAAGTTATTCTTGTTAGAATTGAAACCTGTCCGGATGATATTCATGGTATGGCTGTTTCACAGGGTGTATTAACTCTTAGAGGCGGAGCAACATCTCACGCAGCAGTTGTTGCTAAAGGTATGGGTAAACCTTGCGTATCAGGCTGCGAAGATATGAAAATAGATCTTGCAAAAGAAACATTAACTGGCTGTGACGGTACTGTTTACCATAAAAATGACGTCATTTCTCTTGACGGCGGTAAAGGTATTGTTATGGAAGGCGCAGTTAAACTTGTTGAAGCAAAAATAGATGAAAACTGGAACAAGTTCTTTGGCTGGGTTAACGAAATTAAGCAAATGAAGGTTGAAGCTAATGCTGACACACCTAAAGATATTGAAAATGCTATCAAATATGGTGCAGAAGGTGTTGGTCTATGCAGAACAGAACATATGTTTATGGATCCAGACAGACTTCCTTGGGTTCAAAAAATGATTATTGCAGGAACTCCTGAAGCAAGAAGAGAAGCTCTTGATAAGCTTCTTCCAATGCAATATTCAGATTTCTATGCAATGTTCAAAGCAATAGGCGACAAACCTATGACAGTAAGACTTCTTGATCCGCCGCTTCACGAATTTTTACCGGATAAAGAAACATTAATTGCAGAAGTTGCTGAGCTTAAAGCACTTGGAAAAGATGCTTCTGAAAAAGAAGAACTTCTTCATGTTGTTGAAGGTTTATCTGAATCTAACCCTATGATGGGCTTGAGAGGATGCAGACTCGGTTTAACTTATCCTGAAATTAATGAAATGCAGGTTAGAGCAATTTTCGAAGCAGCTTGTGATGTTAAAAAAGAAGGAATTGATGTAAAACCTTGGGTTATGATTCCTCTTATCGGCCACGTAAACGAGTTAAAAGTTGCAAAAGAAATCCTTGAAAAGGTTGCAGAAATTGTAATGCTTGAAAAAGGTATAAAGGTTGAGTACAAATTTGGTACTATGATTGAGATTCCTCGTGCGGCTTTAACAGCTGACGAAATTGCAGAATATGCAGAATTCTTCTCATTCGGTACTAATGACCTTACTCAAATGACATTCGGTTTCTCTAGAGATGATGCTGAAGGTAAATTCTTGAATAGATATGTAGAACAAAAAATCCTTCCTGCTAACCCATTTGAAACTCTTGATCAAAAGGGTGTAGGCAAATTGATTGAAATGTCTATGGAGAAAGGTAAATCAGTAAATCCATCACTTGTCGGCGGTGTTTGCGGCGAGCACGGCGGCGACCCAGATTCTGTTAAATTCTGTCACAGAATTGGATTGGATTATGTTTCCTGCTCACCATTCAGAATACCGCAAGCAAGACTAGCTGCAGCACAAGCAGTTGTTGAAGGGAAATAATAAAACTAAAAAGGAGGCTGTAACAAGCCTCCTTTTTTAATGGTTAACACTTGATAATAACCCCATAACATTTTGTGCCTTAAGATTTCGAGATGATGCTAAAAGGGTGGCAGATGCCTGTTGTAAGATCTGATAACGGATGTAATTCGAGGACTCCTCTGCTATATCGGCATCTCGCATTGTTGAACGGAATGATATTAAAT
>UNSK01000080.1 GCA_900552525.1 Candidatus Gastranaerophilales bacterium
AAACGCCTTCCGGTGCTGAATCTGAAACATATGCTTGAGATGTAATAAATATATCTGCAAGTTCTTTTGCATTTGCTTTCAAGACATCTGCATCGCCGGATTTTACATAAACCCCAACTTCAAGCGAACTTCCGATTTTCTTATCAGCTCTTAGAGGTTCAATTGCTCTTGTCACAACCTCTCTTGTTTTAAGAATTTTTGCAAAATCTTCTTCTAACTGAGGATTATTCCATTCCTTATTTACTACCGGCCAGTTTGCAAGAAGAATACTTTCCAATCCGCCGCGCTGGATTTCAGGAGTATTCTGCCAGATATCTTCTGCCTGATGCGGCATTACAGGTGTTAAAATTCTTACAAGAACCTGTAAGGTTTCATAAAGAACAGTCTGACAAGCTCTTCTTGATAAAGACTTTTTACCTGCTGTATACAGTCTGTCTTTTACAATATCAAGATAGAATGAGCTTAAGTCAACTGCCGCAAAGTTTTGCAGGCATTGAAAATACTTATAAAACTCATAGTTATCAAAAGCAACAGTCACTTCTTCCACAACTTTATTAAGTTTATGTAGAGCAAACTTATCAATAGGTTTCAACTCTTCGTATTTTACATAATCTTTTTGAGGATTAAAATCAAAAATATTACCGAGCAAAAATCTTGCCGTATTTCTTGTTTTCTTAAAGATTTCAGCAAGCTGCTTAATTATGTTATCACCGATTTTTGTATCATTTCTGTAATCAACAGAAGCTGCCCATAATCTTAAGATATCAGCGCCGTAATTTTTGATGATATCATCCGGCCTAATGTAATTTCCGAGAGATTTAGACATCTTTCTTCCGTCTTCTCCAAATACAAATCCGTGTGTTAAAACAGATTTATATGGAGCCTTACCCTGAACAGCCATAGAAGTTAATAATGATGACTGGAACCATCCCCTGTGCTGGTCAGAACCTTCAAGATACATATCAACAGGAGTATGGCCTAATTCATCAGAACGTTTCTCAACAACTGCTCTCCAGGTTACGCCTGAATCAAACCAAACGTCCATAATATCTTTTTCTTTTCTTATGTGTTTTTTTCCGCACTTAGGGCATACAAAACCTTCAGGCAAAAGTTCTTCTGCAGTGCGTTTTACCCACGCATCAGAAGATTCTTTTTCAAATATTTTAGCTACGTTTTCAATTGTTTCGTCACTAACTATAACTTCGCCGCAGTCTTCACAGTAGAATACAGGGATTGGCACGCCCCACGCTCTTTGACGAGAAATACACCAGTCAGAACGACCTTCTACCATGTTAGAAATTCTAGCCTCACCGCTTGCAGGTATCCATTTTACCCCTTTGATTGCATCTAATGTTTCTGCACGGAATTTATCTACTTTAACAAACCATTGCGGAGTTGCTCTGTAGATTACAGGATTTTTACATCTCCAGCAGTGCGGATATGAGTGGTTAATATCTGCTGCAGCAAGAAGTGCACCGCAGTTTTGAAGTTTTTCTATTACAATTTTATTACCTTTATAATACGGAACGCCTTCTAAATCTTTATCACCGACGATTTCAGTCCAACAGCCTTTGCTGTCGAGCGGAGAGAATACTTCGATATTGTATCTATTCCCTACTTCATAGTCTTCAAGACCATGACCCGGCGCCGTGTGTACAGAACCTGTACCTGCATCAAGTGTTACGTGCTCGCCTAAGATAATTGGAGATTTTCTTTCGTACAAAGGATGTTTAGTATTTAAGAGTTCTAAATCAGCCCCTTTAACGGTTCCTATTACATTGATATCTTTTTCTTCCCAGCTAACGCCCTCAAGGAAGCTTGCAAGCAATCCTTCAGCGATTACATAAACATCATTGTTATAAGTAAAGAATGTATATTCAAATCGCGGATGCATACTGATTGCCATGTTTGACGGAATTGTCCAAGGAGTAGTTGTCCAAATAACAGCATAAACATTGTCATTTGGAATATTTACCAGCTGCTTAATTTTATTTACCCCTTCGTCATCAAACTTAAATCTTACATAGATTGATGTAGATGTATGGTCAGCGTATTCTACTTCTGCCTCAGCTAACGCTGTTTCACAGGAAGCACACCAGTAAACTGGTTTCAAACCTTTTTCAATATATCCTTTTTTGTACATTTCACCGAAAACTCTAACCTGTTCGGCTTCAAATTCAGGATTTATTGTGAGGTAAGGATGTTCCCAATCTCCCCATACGCCAAGACGCTTAAATTCAGACTCCTGTCCTTTCAAATTTTTATGCGCAAAATCTCTGCATTTTGCTCTTAATTCAGCAGGTGTTAAAGCTTCACGGCCGCCTTTGATATTCTTTACAACAGCGTTTTCAATTGGAAGCCCGTGACCGTCATAGCCCGGAACATAAGGTGAGTAAAAACCTGACATGGATTTATATTTAATAAGAATATCTTTTAAAATCTTATTAAGCGCTGTTCCAACGTGAATTTTTTCAGAGCTCAAATACGGAGGCCCGTCGTGCAGCACAAAAGAATTAGACTTGTCACGCTGAGCCAAATTCTTTTCATAAACTTTTATTCCCTCCCAGAATTTTTGAGTTTCCGGTTCTTTTCTTGTAGCATTTGCCCTCATCTCCAATGTAGTCTGCGGCAAATTCAAAGTTTCTTTATATTCCACCATGTCTATACCTCAATTTCCTTTTTATTTGTATTAAAATCTTTATTAAAGCTTACGTTATGCTTAATTTTGATAAGCGTATTTGTTTTAAGGTTTTTCATTTTTATAAAATCAGCCATTTTATTGTAATCAAATGCATTTTCCCATCTTGCAATAACAACAGTTGCAACACAGTTTCCAATTAAGTTAACAGTAGTTCTTCCCATATCAAGAATCTGGTCTATACCTAAAAGAACCGCTACGCCGAGAATAGGAATATTAAAGCTCGTCAGTGTTCCGGCAAGCACAATTAAAGAAGCTCGCGGCACGCCTGCAACACCTTTAGATGTAAGCATTAACGCAAACATAATCACTAATTGCTGCTCTATGGTTAAATGAATACCTACAAGCTGGGTGGAAAAAAGCACTGCCATTGCAAGATACAACGTAGAGCCGTCAAGGTTAAATGTATATCCTGTAGGCATTACAAACCCTACAATAGATTTTGGCACACCAAATTTTTCCATAATTGCCATTGCTTTTGGAAGTGCAGCTTCTGAACTTGCAGTTGTAAACGTTAAAAGAGCAGGTTCTTGAACAGCTTTAATCAAAGCGCGCAGAGAAATACCAACAATTTTGCAGGCAACATACATTACAATCAATACAAATACTGCAAGTGCAGAATATAGGGAAAGAATAATTTTCCCATAATTATATAATATTTCAATTCCGTTAGAGCCAACAGTATACGCAATCGCACCAAAAATACCTACAGGGGCAAAAAACATTACGTATTCTGTAAATTTAAACATTATAGACGCAACTGAATTTAAAATACCGACAACCGGTTCTGCTTTTTTACCAACAGCACATATAGCAAGTGCAAAAAATATACAAAAAATCACTATTTGGAGCAGGTTGCCATCAGCCATAGCCTGAAAAATGCTTGTAGGACATAGGCTCAAAAGTAAATCTCCAAAAGAATTATGATGAGTAGTAGACGCCATCTCAACAATTCTGGTCAATCCTGTTTGCTCAGATGCAATATTTTTAATTCCAACACCAGGTTTAAAAAGATTAGCAAATCCTAAACCTATAAATAAAGCCAGTGTGGTAACAACTTCAAAGTATGCAATAGTTTTAATACCTAATCTTCCCAGACTCTTAACATCACCGTGTCCAGCTATTCCGACAACGAGAGTTGCAAAAAGCAATGGTGCAATAATCATTTTTACCATTCTCAGAAATA
The DNA here is from genome assembly GCA_900552525.1 of Candidatus Gastranaerophilales bacterium. GTDB lineage: Bacteria > Cyanobacteriota > Vampirovibrionia > Gastranaerophilales > Gastranaerophilaceae > CAG-196. The sequence continues at coordinate 3,885 of UNSK01000080.1, forward strand.
TTTCGGCTAAAACATGAAGTCTGACAGCAAACGCAGGAAAAGCCCATCCAACAAGGACTCCTAATAATAGTGCCGCAAAAATCGCTATTGTTAATCGTGATTGTTTCAAAATCTTTTCCTTCTCAAAACCCTTCAATTGTAAATTATACAATAAACAAGAGAAAAGTATACAAACATGCTACGATTTGTTACGCATTTTGCCCGCCATGATTGACACACATATTTGTTCGTCCTAAGATTAAAGTACTCTAGTCGAAATTTCTGCCGGATTTGACGGTTAGAGGGAGGGGTAAATCAACTCCAGTCAGTATTACAACTACCAGCTGAAAGTGTTTATCCTAAAAATAAATTTAGTAAAATAGGTAAAAGGAGAAAAAGTTATGCCTACTATGAACCAGCTTGTGCGTTCAGAACGTAAAAAGCTAAAAGACAAAACCAAATCGCCGGCTCTTATGGAATGTCCACAAAGACGCGGCGTATGTACAAGGGTTTACACTACAACCCCTAAAAAACCTAACTCTGCTTTGAGAAAGGTTGCCAGAGTCAGACTTACTAACGGATTTGAAGTAACTTCTTATATCCCTGGTATCGGACACAACCTTCAAGAACACAGTGTTGTTCTAATCAGAGGCGGAAGAGTTAAAGACCTTCCTGGTGTTAGATATCACATCGTACGCGGTACTTTAGATACAGCAGGTGTTGCTAACAGAACACAAAGCCGTTCTAAATATGGTGCTAAGAGAGCTAAAGGAGGTAAGAAATAATGTCTAGAAGATCTAAACCGGAAAGAAGAATTCCTTCAGCTGACCCTATTTATAACAGCGTTGATGTTTCTAAATTCATTAACAGAGTTATGAGACGCGGTAAAAAATCTATCGCTGAAAAAATATTCTACTCTACAATTACAAAAGTTGAAGAAAGAACAAACGAAAAGGGCTTGGAAATTTTCCAAAAAGCTCTTACTAACGCAACTCCATTATTGGAAGTTAAAGCAAGACGTATTGGTGGTTCTACTTATCAAGTACCTATCGATGTAAAACCAGATAGAGGTTTTGCTCTTGCATCTTCCTGGATTATTGCAGCTGCTAAAAACAGAGGCGGAAAATCTTTCGTTGAAAAATTAACTAACGAACTAATCGATGCTTCTAACGGCAACGGTGCTGCTTGCAAAAAACGTGAAGATACCCATAGAATGGCAGAAGCTAACAAAGCGTTTGCTC
>UNSK01000081.1 GCA_900552525.1 Candidatus Gastranaerophilales bacterium
TTCCTCCAGAAGTATATGTAAAGAGGTCTACCAGCTCAATGCTAGTATTTATAGGTTTTTGCCCCCCCCCCCCTAATGGCTGAAACGCAGGCTATCAAAGGGTTTGAGCTCAACAAAATCTTATATAACAGATGTATATTTTCCGTACGATACAATGACATATTCCTTTGAACTCTTTTTATATATATTATATAATATTTATGCCACATTTTAATCACTTTGTAACACTTTTATTATAAATTGTAACAAAAAGAGATGTATATAAAATACATCTCTTTTGAATTAAAAAATTTGAAATTTTTTAACAAAGTGCGCAAGAATTAGATAAAGCCTTTTTTAAGACTTCTACCTTATCAAGCTGTTCCCAAGGAACATTGATATCAGTTCTTCCGACATGACCATATGCAGCCAGTTTCTGATAGAACTTTCCGCCATTTTTTGCCGGAAGATTTCTTAAATCAAAGTTTGCAATTATTGCAGCCGGACGGAGGTCAAAGTTTTTGCGAACTAGTTCAGAAATTTCATCATCAGAAATTCTACCAGTGCCAAAAGTATCAACAAAAATTGAAACAGGTTCTGCAACACCAATTGCATATGCCAATTCAATTTCACATTTTTCTGCAAGGCCTGCTGCTACAATATTCTTAGCTACATATCTTGAAGCATAAGCAGCTGATCTATCAACTTTCGTAGGATCTTTACCTGAAAAAGCACCGCCGCCATGACGAGAATAACCACCATATGTATCAACTATGATTTTTCTTCCGGTCAAACCAGAATCACCTTGAGGACCTCCAACAACAAATCTTCCTGACGGGTTAATCAGAATTTTAGTTTCTGCATCAGGTTTAATTGCTTCAGTTTCAAAAACATAATCAATTACACATTTTTTCAAATCATTATTAATAATTTCCTGGACTTTTGAATTGTCGCTAACCCCGTTGATTTCTGCAGCATGCTGTGTAGAAAGCAGAACTGTATGAATTCTTGAAGGTTTCCCATCAACATATTCAACAGTAACCTGAGATTTTCCATCCGGTCTAAGGTAGTTTAAGATACCCTCTTTTCTAACTTGAGCTAGTCTGTATGAAAGTTTGTGAGCTAAACTTATAGGCAAAGGCATAAGTTCAGGAGTTTCGTTACAAGCATAACCAAACATAATCCCTTGATCGCCGGCACCAATATTTGAAGTTTCACTAGCTGAAGTATCAGCATTTTCGCTTCTTGTTTCTAAAGCTTTATTTACACCGCCTGCAATATCTACAGACTGTTCATCAATACTGGTTAAAACTGCGCAGGTGTCACAGTCAAAACCGCCACCAGCAGAACCAACATAACCAATATTTCTTACTGTATTTCTAACTACTTGTGGAATATCTACATAACAATTTGAAGTTATTTCTCCGCAAACAAGAACCATACCAGTTGTAGCAGTTGTTTCAGCCGCTACTCTTGATTGAGGATCCTTTGTTAAAAATTCATCCAAAATTGCATCAGAAATCTGATCGCATACTTTGTCGGGGTGACCTTCTGTTACTGATTCAGAAGTGAACAAAAATTTTTTTGATGTCATAATCTTTCTCCTTAATTTATATTACTCCGGTAAGGTTTTTAATTCCGACCCGGTTACACATTAGCAATATTCTATTATGAACGAAAATAAAAAGCAAGAAATAGGCGTGATTTTTGTTAAACAAAAATCACGCCTTATCATCCTATCAAACTTATACTGCTGCTGAAGTAACAACTTTATCTATAAGCCCGTATTCACAAGCTTCTGCTGCTGAAAGATAATGATCTCTTTCACAATCATCCTTAACTTTTTCAAACGGCTGACCGGAATTTTCTGCCATAATTCCTATTAACATATCTTTCATTCTCAAAATTTCTTTTGCTTCCAATTCAATATCAGTAGCTTGACCTTTAGCACCGCCTAAAGGCTGGTGAATCATAATTCTTGCACTAGGTAAAGCCATTCTCTTGCCTTTAGCACCTGCTGATAGCAAAAAAGCTCCCATTGAAGCAGCTTCTCCAAGACAGATTGTCTGAACATCAGCTTTAATCAAGTTCATTGTATCATAAATTGCCATGCCGGAAGTTATAACACCGCCAGGAGAGTTTATATAAAGCATAATGTCTTTTTCAGGATTTTCGCTATCCAAAAGAAGAAGCTGTGCTACTACAGAATTAGCAACATCATCATCAATCTCAGTTCCAAGAAATATAATTCTCTCTCTCAACAGGCGTGAAAAGATATCAAAAGATTTTTCACCCCTTGAAGATGATTCAATAACTGTAGGTACATAGCTCAATATTTTCTTAAAATCTGTCATAAATCTCTCCTTGCATTGTTAAGATTATTTTACAATAAAGTCGAGATGTATGCAAGACAACCCGTGCCTACTTTTTCTCATCCTTATCTTTTTTATACTCACCCTCTTTATTTATTTTATCCTCGGCCACATCACCGGCAACCATACCTGCCACCAGCCCTGCGCCTGCCAGACAGATTATTGCGGGTGCCGCAAAGAAGGAAGCCGCAACAACAGCACCTGTTCCTAATGTCCCCCCAACTATTTTGCCAAAATTTCCTTTGAAACTTACATCTTTTTGGACGACACCGGAATTTTCATCCGAATGCTGTTTTAACGCACCCTTGCGGCACTGAGGGCGATAATAAACACTTGATACAGAAGCTACTTTCATCACACACACCTCCGATTTCTACAGACTCATTTTAAACCATAAATATTATGTGGTCAATAATACTAAACAACTATTTTTTATTCTTTAAAGCATTTTCAAGAGCTTTTTCGAGAACTTCAATTTTTGACTCAAGCACTTTTACTCTGGAAGAATTTTCACTACTGCTGATAGCTTCCTTTTCAAGCTCTCTTTTATAAGAATTAAGTTTGGAGTTTTTGACTTTAAGCTTGAATCCCATTAATAATATACCGGTTAAAACTCCTGAAAGAAATATGATTGCGTAGATAATATAAGTATTCATAACTTAATTGTACACCAAAAACAGAGTTTATGATAGAATTATATTGTAGAAAATCCAACAGGTAGCCAATGGGTGATGAAGATAAACAATTTGACGCCACGCCCCAGAAGTTAGAAAGAGCAAGGAAAGAAGGGCAGGTTGTAAAATCCAAAGACGTGTCTACAGCACTGTCATTACTTGTAATGTTTACATTCATAAATATGCTTGCACCTATTATCTGGAGATTAATTGTAGGTTTGTTTAAGACTCTTTATGAACAAATCCCCAACCAGCATTTAGAAACGGTAGGACTTACGTATATTCTTACAACAACACTTGTTCCTGCTGTTGCAATTATAGGCTCTATATTAATTGTAGCAGCTTTTGTTGCTATAATTGGTGATTTTATTCAAGTAGGTCCTCTTGTTGCAACTGCACCGCTTGTTCCAAAGCTTGATAAGTTAAATCCGACAAAATATTTCAAGAATTTATTTCAGGTTAAAACACTTTTTGAATTAGGTAAAAATATTGTAAAAGTTGCCATATTAGGCCTTGTAGGCTGGACTGTATACAAAGCCCATTTAGAAAGTATACTTATGCTCGCCGCAATAGATAATCATTTTGCTGTTATGATTGAGTTTGGAAAACTAATTGTTGAATTTATTTACAAAGCCTGCATTGCTTTTTTAATTATTGCAGCAGCTGACTACGGGGTTACAAAATGGAAATTTTTAAAAGACCAGAAAATGTCTTTTAAAGAAATTAAAGATGAGTATAAAAACTCCGAAGGCGACCCGCATGTTAAAGCAGCTCTTAGACAGAGGCGTGTGCAAATGCTCCAGCAAGGTGCTATGGACTCTGTTCCGGAAGCAGACTTTGTTGTAAGAAATCCTACCCATGTTGCCTGTGCATTAAAATATGATGCAGAAACTATGCAGTCCCCTACTCTTACAGCAAAAGGCACTGAGCTCATTGCAAAAAAAATTATTGATATTGCTATTCAGCATAACGTTCCTGTTATTGATAATGCACCTGTTGCCAGAGCACTGTTTAGAATGGTTGACCTTAATCAGCAGATACCTCCTGAATTATATAAAGCAGTAGCTGAAATCTTATTATTTGTTTATGGGCTTAAGAATAAAGGTCAAGCATAAAGTCCTTGAAAAAATATCAAAATCAAGGTAATATTAAATAAGGTTAGTTTAATAAGAAAAGATGGATAATAAAACTTTAATCAAACAATACGTAGGTATTGTACAAAAAATAGCAAGAGTTGAGCACAGACGTATACCTAACCATATGATTGAGTATGAAGAATTGGTTAGTATAGGTATTATTGCGGTGCAGACATTGATTAAAGGGAAATCAGAAGAACAGCTTGCCCGATATAATGATGCTTATATCGGTACAGCAGTAAAATGGGCTATTAGAAATGAGTTAAGACACCGTTATAAATGGTATACTCTTAAACATAAAAAAGAAGATTCAGGAGATGACAGTTATGTTTCCGATGCTGTTGCTTCACAGGATGGGAACTCTGATGATATGGGATTTAGTATATCTCCTACAAAAGTAAGGGAAGCTGTATACGAAACTATTCTCTCAATAGACGGACTTGCTGCAGCTGCAACAGATAACGCTTCTCCTTTTGATTTTATAAAAGACCCTTCAGCAATGCCTGATGAAAAAGCAGAAATTGTTGAGATGAGTAAACTTATTAAACAAGCTATTGCAAAACTACCCCAAAAAGAACGTACAGTTGTTGAATATCGTTTTTATAGAAATATGCAGGCTAAAGATATTGCAACAATGGTAGGTTTATCTCCATCAAGAATTACTAGAATTATCCAATTTTCTTTAAACCAGATTAGAGAATATTTAAAATCTAAAGGACGTGAAGATTACTAGTTAACACTGTTCAATAACCCCATTACGTTTTGTGCTTTAAGGTTTCTAGAAGATGCTAAAAGAGTTGCAGATGCCTGTTGTAAGATCTGGTAACGGATGTAATTCG
>UNSK01000082.1 GCA_900552525.1 Candidatus Gastranaerophilales bacterium
CGCCACTCTTTCTACTTAATTTTATTCATACATTAAAACTATAACAAAATCATTCTCAGGATTGGCAGCTAGTTCTAATAATTCATCAGGCAGTCGATCTAGATGAGTTGTATAAATATCGGCAATTTTGGGCTCACTTATTAAAATTTCATTCCAAGCATAATCATCTCTTAAGATAGCGCTGTTAAAATCAGCATCTTTTTCTATTCTACGCTCTAAGAATTGTTTATATGCATCTGCCATTTCAGAATCTATTACACTCATTCGTTCCAGTGATAATATTTCATCGCCTAGTGTATTTTTAATTTTATCCATTCGTTTTATATATTCGTCATCGCTAATATTTAAAATATTTTTAATATTATAAGATATTATACCTTTCAAATCAGATGTTTTTGTGCCTTTTGGGACGCTCTGCCCATGATTAATTAAATCATTTTTATTATAGTAAACTGAAAGTAAATGGTTTCGATCTTTTGCTGTCGATTCCATATCAGAACCTGCACCTACATATTGTTTGTTATTTGGTACTTGTAAAATAAAACCACTGCCATAGCCTTCCCAAAATCGTTTATTTACAAAACTTTTACTTGTTCCATCAACATAACAAGCACATAATACCCTTTTACTCAAGTTATCATTACTAGCTAGTATAAATTTTGCAGTATTTTGTAATATACTAGCATCTTTTTGCAAAGCTACATTTTCAGGAGTATGTACATAAGCATGAAAATTAGGTATTTCTGAACGTTTCACTATTCGTACTTTATACTCTTTACCCGAGCGTTCTTTTTTTATTGTTATCGTTTTTGCTTTTTTATGATACTCGGCTGGTGAAGTTTGGGGTAACATAAAATCTTCCGATTTATTTCTTTAATTCTTTTTTCTAACATTTTATCAAGATATCTTGTAAAATCATCTATTTCTTTTGAACTATAAAGTATTTTTGCAAGTTGAAAAGTATTGTCTTCTTTAAGTATAAAGGCAACATTATCAAAAAATTCTTTTCTTTGATTAGTAGTTATTTTGGAATTCAGTGGTTCAAGATATTCTACTTGGTTTTTATTTGTTTTCATAAAATCAGCTACTAGGTTTGCTGCTTTCAATACATTAATAGTTTTTTCAGAATCTACCTTGCTAAATCCTGAATTTTGTAAAATATCAACAAGTCTTTTAGGGGATATGTCTACATCTTGTAATAAAGTAGCAATAGAAAGTATTTGTTTATCATAATCACTTAAATTTTTATATAGTTTAGATTGTCGAATTTGTTTTAAATTTTCAATTGATTCTTTTGAAACTTTAGTGCCGGGTAAAATCGATACGATATTATCTACATTGTCTAATTTATTAGTGTTTATTAATGACTCATTACTATGGCTTAGTTTTACTATTCTGTTTGCGAAAGATAAAAATTCGTTATCTGAGGTTGGAACCGCTGGAAAAATTCCCTTTAAAAATTTTTGACGTGGAGGAGCAAAGCTATGGCCTAAAAATACTTCTATTAATTTATCTATTTCCTCAGGAGTCAAATCTTCTATCTCTTTATTTATAAAACTTTTGGGTATTTCGTTATAATAATTAAAAAAATGAATGTTATCTGATAATATATCATCAATAACTGTCATGTCTTTTTGTATAAATTTTTCTATGTATCCTTCAACCTGTTTAATACAGTTCTTGTAGTTATAGTAACGTGCTATATCTGCTAGACTCTCGCTTATATATTTATTACTGTGTAATTCCGGATAATTAATAAAATCTTGCAAAAATTTTAAACTGTTATCAGAATAAATATAGAAATTCTCCCTAGAAAGGGCTTCTTTTAGTGATTTATTTGTAGATAGAGCACTATTAGATAAAAACATTTCTAAAAATATAGCATTTAAATTTTTGTCTTTTTTATTTAGCGTATCAATTCTATCGACAAGATATTTACATTCAGGATAATCTTTAAGCTTGGTGTTATTTATTAATTGTTCTTTTGTTACTTTAGAAGGTCTAACATATTCTAATTTTCTGCCATTAGGGTCAATATGTACATTGGCTTTTCCGAATAGTTTTTCTCCTGTTTTCCCAGTGGCTTTAAAACCTCCACCGATTATAGGTGACATAATTGCACCGCCGGCAAAGCCTTCAAGCGCCGAATTAAGAACTTCTTCAGCACTTCCGCCGTCATAAGCTGTTCTGAATGCATTATCAACAGCACCGCCAACTGCACCGTCAGCAGCCATTTCTGCGCCGGATGCCAGTGCGCGTTTGACGATATTACCGCCAGTGTACTCGTAACCTGCAGGGTTAGTTAATGCAGTCTTAACTGCTTGTTTAACTCCACCTTTTGCCGTTTCCTCTGCCATTTCCTTGCCAACTTGTTTTACGGCCTGAACACCCAGTTTTGTCGCAACAGTTTTTCCTACTGCTCCTCCAAAACCGCCCGTTATTGGGGCTAAAACGCCGGAAAAAGCTCCGGTTGCGGCATCATGGCCGGCATCTTTGAGAGTATATTGTCTGCCTCCTGATACAGCATCAGCAGCTTTTAAACTTGTTTTTATTGCAGCTGCACTTGCTCCTGCTGCTGCAACTCCGACTGCTATTGAAGTTCCTCCTGAAAATGGGGCAGCAGCTACAGAAGCAGTATAAATTCCAACTGCAGCTATGCCTGAAACAATATCTGCTCCAATGTCAACAGCCATATCCTGACCTTCATTGTATCCTTGTAATGCAATTTCGGATTTTAATTTAATTTCACCTTTAATAAATTTTTCAATATTTCCCGGAGTATAATCCGCTCCGGTTAATTCTTTAAATATCTCCGGACGGCGCTTCACATTATTATTAAATTGCTGAAATAGTTTCTTTTCTGACTTTTGTTGTTCTCTTACTTCATCAGAACTATCACCTATTCCTGTCAGATTTTTAAAACCATTCCATGATGAACCAATAAAACCATTGCTTTTTTCTGCCTTTTGTAAATTTATACTTACATTATTAATTCTATTTTCTAATGTTTTATTAAAATTATACGTTTTTCCATCAATACTTTTTACTTTTTTATCAGTACTTTCTACCTGTTTGAAGTAACTTTCTTTTAATTCTGTACCATCAGCAGCAAAGTATTTTGTTTTGCCGCTTTTTGTAACAGAATATCTTCCAGAAGGTTTTATGTCTATTTGCCCTTCATGCTTTTCAAAATACTCTTTATTGAGTTCTATATTGTTTGCTGCATAGTATATTGTCGTACCATTTTGTATTACAATTTTTCTGCCGGATTTAAGCTTGATTGTTTGTGCTTTTGAGCTTTTCTGTACAACTAAACCTTCATTATTTTGATTGTTTGTACCTTTTAGAAAAATAGAGTTTTTCTGTAAGTTTATCTTGCCTTCATCTGATAAAATCGATATTATCTGTGTATCAGAAAGCTTTTCTGCTTCTTTATGCGTTTCCCTGTATTCTTCTAACTTTTTTGAAATTTCTAACCTGTTAAGCATTCATACTCCTTTTTCAATTTGGGCATAACATTTTACATAAAATGTTATTCATCTTTAAAATAAAGATGAACAAAGCTTTAGAAATGGAGTTTCAAATAAAAAAACACATCTGAAGCTTTAGAAACCAAATAGAAATATATAAACATAACATTTTATGTAAAATGTTATGTTATACATATCGGCAAGTATTGTATGAAACTTTAGCGTTTAGGAGATTATTGTTACAAAACGTTACATAGAAAATTAATGAAAAATTAATAATTCAAATGTTGCTTAAGATTTGTGTTTGAATTAACATTAAAATGTTAAGAGAAAGTTACTACAAGATAAGAAGGAGTTAAACTTATGGTAAAAGTAGCAATTAACGGATTCGGAAGAATCGGTAGAAACACTTTAAGAGCAGCTATCAGAGAAGGTATCTTCAATGAAATTGAATATGTTGCAATCAACGATCCTGGTCTAAAACCGGCAGAAGCAGCTCTTCTTTTCAAACATGACTCTGTAATGGGTAAGTTTGATGGAACTGTTGAAGCTTATGACGAAGGTATTATCGTAAATGGTAAGAAGATTAAATTCTTCGCAGAAAAAGATCCTGCACAATTACCTTGGAAAGATATGGGTGTAGAAGTTGTTGTTGAATCAACTGGCTTCTTTACAGATGCAGAAAAAGCAAAAGCTCACATTACAGCTGGTGCTAAGAAAGTTATCATTTCTGCTCCTGCTACAAACGAAGATATTACAATTGTTTTAGGCGTAAACGAAAAAGAATATGATCCTGCAAAACACAATGTAATTTCTATGGCTTCTTGTACAACAAACTGCTTAGCTCCTGTAGCTAAAGTTATCGATGAAAAATTCGGTATTGTTAAAGGTTTGATGACTACTGTTCACTCATACACAGGTGACCAGAGAATCTTAGACGCAGGTCACAAAGATCCTCGCAGAGCTAGAGCTGGTGCTTTAAACATCGTTCCTACTAAGACAGGTGCTGCTAAGGCTGTTGCTCTTGTATTACCTCAACTTAAAGGTAAATTGGATGGTTTCGCTATGAGAGTTCCTACTCCAGACGTTTCATTAGTAGACGTTGTATTCGAACTTTCTAAAGATGTAACTGTTGAAGAAGTTAATGCAGCATTAAAAGAAGGTGCTGATGGACACGTTCTTTGCTATACAGAAGAACCATTAGTTTCATCTGACTACATCGGTACTTCTCAGTCTTCAACTGTTGACGCTTTATTAACTCGTGTAATGGGCGGCAATCAGGTTAAGATTATTTCTTGGTATGATAACGAAATGGGTTATTCAACAAGATTGGCTGAAACTACTAAAATGGTTGCTTCTAAATTATAATTTTTTAGAAACAAAAGACGCCGGCTTTT
>UNSK01000083.1 GCA_900552525.1 Candidatus Gastranaerophilales bacterium
TTCTGCCGTTAAGTCTTCGTCCTCAGCTTTCTCACGCTGCCCCGCAAAAAAAAGGGGCTTCGCGCCCGCTCCATACCATAAAAAGTATTTAGTGCTAAAGCCCAAATACTTTTTATGGTGTCGACAAGCTCCCGAATATGGGACCTTTTAGCTACAGTACAAAGACATTGTATAGTGAATTAATATCAATTATGAAACTGTCAACTCAAGAGTATTACAATATTAGAAAAATATTAAATAATAAAATTATTTGTTGATTTGTTTAGTTTTTACGAAAAATAATGGAACACCAATTGTTAATCCTAAAAATGGAATAGACCAAATTATTAATAACAATGGATTCCAATTTATATCTTTTAATCTCTTATTTGCCGCAAATAAACTAATAGCAAAAAATATAAAATAAGAAAATTGCAATAATATCATAAATAATTCAGTGTTTTGGTAAGCACTTGCAATTACATTAACCATAAAACAAGTAATAAGTATAAAGAATTTTGTAATAAAGTAAGGTTTTCTTCCGATTTTTCCGCTAAAAGCTAGTGGATTATTATTGTTTTTAATTTCTGAATCAGAAATATTTTCCATGTTTTTTTGAGTTTTTGAAATAAACAACATTAAAATTATACTTATCAGGTAATATACAAATGCAGAACCACAAGCTAAAATAATAAATTTGCTTTGTGCATCTGCTAATGACATATGATTATGTACTGCTCCAATATAAATCCCTAGTAGTAAATTAATAATTACTAAAACAATATCAGGAATTAAAAGAAAATACTTTAAATTTTTCAATAACATATTGTGAAAAGTAAGATTGTGCATCATTACAATGTACAATAATGTGATATTTACAAGCGATACTAAGCCAATGATGTAATTTCCAGCTACTAGAAAGTACCAATATAATGAATTAAACTTCCTGCGTTGCCATTAAAGAGAATTAGATAAGTTATAAAAATCGAGATAATAGATTTAATGGAAATGGCAGGTATTATCAATTTATTCATTTAAAAACTCCTATATCAAAACACAGTCTTGTTTACTTAGCTAACCATATCATAAAAATGCGCTAAGTAAATAAAAAAACGATGACATTCGTCATCGTCTTTTTTATGGTGTCGATGGGGGGACTTGAACCCCCAAGGATTTCTCCACACGCCCCTCAAACGTGCGCGTATACCGATTCCGCCACATCGACAAAAACTGCTTTTATTCAACTTTCACAAAATTATATTAACACAAAAAAAATTTTGTTACAAATTTTATATTTTTATTGACATAAACTTTACTCTGTTTGAAAATAAAATGTAGAAAGAAGGTAAGTATATGAATGTATCATCTATTTCTTTAAATGATAATTGTAAACCAAGAAGAAATATGTTTATTAAATATTCTAACAGTTTTATGTCTATGATGAACGGTGGGAATGAAGCTATAGAAAAAGCTCAAAAGGTTAATCCTGTAACTGATAAAAAACTGGATAAATCCATGGGTATTGAAACGCTTACAATTTTCCCTAAACAGGTTATAGACGGTAAAACAATCATCACAGCCTAACTTTCATTTTTAAGGAGAAGTATGATTTTAAAGATATTTAGAATGCCGCATAACAGATTTGTACCGGAATATAAAACAGAAGGTGCTGCAGGAATGGATTTATGCGCTGCCATAGAAGAAGAGATTACACTGCAGCCCTTGGAAAGAAAACTTATTCCAACAGGTTTAAAAATAGAGCTTGAACACGGATACGAAGCACAAATCAGACCTCGTTCCGGTCTGTCAATCAAGCATGGTATAAGCCTTATTAATTGCGTTGGTACAATTGATGAAGATTACAGAGGAGAAGTTTGTATACCTGTAGTTAATCTTTCTAACGAAGCTTATACAATCAAACCTGATGAACGTATTGCACAAATGATTATTGCAAAATATGAACAGGCAAAAATTGAAGTTGTTACAGAGCTTTCTGAAACAGAACGCGGTGCTGGCGGCTTCGGGTCTACAGGGAAAATTTAATAAGTTTTGTTGCAATTATTAACATTTTTAGGGCTTTAACACTTGACGCGGGCTGAAAAAAAGTATAGAATGAGTGCATGACGCTATATATACGTCATGGTTATATATTATTTAGGAGAACATGTCATGTACCAAGATGAAACGCTTATTTGTGAAGATTGCGGCTGTGAATTCGTTTTTACTGCCGGAGAACAAGAATTTTATGCAGAAAAGGGTTTAACAAATAAGCCAAAAAGATGCGCTAATTGCAGAAAGGCAAAGAAACAACAACACAGAGGTAAGAAGAAAATGTATGATGCGGTTTGCGCTAAATGTGGAAAACAAACGCAAGTACCTTTTAACCCTACACAGGGAAGAGATGTTCTCTGCAAAGAATGTTTTGATGCTGAAAAAGCGGCAAGTGCAGTTTAGTAATAACAAATTAATAAAAAAGCGCGATTGAGTTAACTCAATCGCGCTTTTTTAAGACTTTCTATTCTTAAGTCCGACTCTAGAATCTTTGCCATCAGAACTTCATCTTCTTTGGCATCTACAATAAGCTGTTCTATTGTGTTAACGGCATTCTCATCGGCATCTCTGAAAATAAACATATCTACACCAGCCTTAATTGCCATTTTACAGGCCTCTGCACTTCCGAAATTCTGTACCCCTTTCATTACCATATCATCAGTAATCACAACACCATCATATTTTAGAACATTCCTTAGATAACCAATAACATTTTTACTCAAGGATGCCGGTATGGGCTCATTATCAAAACAGGTACAATGCAGATGTGCCGCCATAATCATTTCTGCATCAAGATTTTCCTTAAACGGTTTTATATGTATATTTTCCATTGTACTCATAGGCAAATCTATAATAGGCAAAGTCAGATGACTGTCCATAGAGGCATCACCGTGTCCCGGGAAGTGTTTCAGGCAAGGTATAATTCCATTTTGACGATACGTTTCAGATACTATTTTGACAGCATTTACGACATCATATGTTATACTGGAAAAAGCCCGTTCTCCTATTATAGGATTTTTAGGGTTAGTATTAACATCCGCGCACGGAGCGAAATTTAAATTTATACCGTAATCTTTAAGTTCCTGTGCTATTTTTTTTGCTTGATTTCTTAAAAAATCTTCACCACGTTCATATGCAAATCGCGGTGATAAATACCGTGCATGTATGTTTTCTGTACGTTCAACTCTTCCACCTTCCTGATCTATAGAAAGAAATAATTTGTAGACAGCTTTTTGTTTTATATCATTTATTAAAGCTTGAAACTGCTCTTTTGAATGAATATCACGTGTAAAGAATATCACTCCGCCAAGCCCTTTTGCAAGAGCCTTATCTAAATATGCGCCGGTACCTAAAATAAACTTTTTATAGATTAACTTTTCCATAAAATAATCATACATTTAATTGATAATAAAAATCAACTTTTAATTATAATAGAGTTAGGATATAATGGGGGTAGGAGTAGTTAATTTATTATGAAAAAAATAATTTTATCAATACTTGCGGGTTTTTTGCTGTTATCAGCTATTAGTCTTGACGTATCTGCGGCAAAGAAATCATCCAAGCTATCAAAGGAAGCAATCACAGAAATGTCTGAAACAATAGACAAACTCACTCAAAAAATTTATGGCAGAGCTTTATTATCTCCGCAGGATAATGAAAGTTTAATAGGAATTAAAATCAAACTTGATAATCAGATGCTGGTTTCTTCATCAACAGAACTTGCACCGCTTTATTACAAAGCCGGCAATGTTTACAAACTTAGAGATATGAAGCCAGAGGCTATTGAGTGCTATCAAACCATATTAGAAAATTTTTCTGATACAGCACTCGCACCAAAAGCAAGAGCGGCGCTTGAGGAATTAGGAGTAACAGTTACCGCGCCTGCAGTAACAGAAGAAACAGCTTCTGAAGAGGAAGGAATATAGCAAAAAAAAGAGAGTTTAAAAACTCTCTTTTTTTTACTTCGTTGTTTGTATGAACAAACTTATTAAATCATTAAGTGCAGAATATTGTTTTTGATAGCTCTGAGATTGTTTTTCCAGAGCAAGAATTTGTTTTTTGTATTCCTGAATAGATGCCTGACATTCTCTTGCGGATACTTTTAAGTTCTCTTGAACTTGTTGTGCATCTTGAAGCACACTTTTCATAGAAATACCAAGAGCTTCCATTGTTTGTTTAATAATCTGAGCACCGGTGTGTCTAGAAACACCGCTTGGAAGCTGTGAAATAAGTTTCTTTAAAACTGTAATATTTGCAGGCATTTCAAATGCATCACTCATAGTTTCTGTAACTGGAGTCTGCACTGGCTTTGGCTCTGCAAAGAAAGGATCTTTCTCTTCTTCTATATCATCAAAGAAGTTGGTGTTTTTCGCAGGTTTAGCTGGTTCTGCAAAAATATCATCTGATGATGAAGAAAAAATATCATCATTTATAGGATTGCTAACTGGAGCAGAATTAAAACTGCTGATTTGTTCTTCCTGTAAGTCCATATTTTCAGCTTGTTTTTTCAAAGCTTCTACTATTTTCTTTCCGACACTTTCGTTATTAGGCATAATCTTATACTCCCTCATAGGTTTACTTGAATAATTATATTTTAAACATGCTTAAATTCCAATATTATGTTATGTTTTGTTAACACTGTTCAAAAGAGCAATTACATTTTGTGCTTTAAGGTTTCTGGATGATGCTAAAAGGGTGGCAGATGCCTGTT
>UNSK01000084.1 GCA_900552525.1 Candidatus Gastranaerophilales bacterium
CGGATATAAAAAATACCGGTCTGAAAAATATTTTTACATTAAGAACTCTAGAGGACGGTATTAATATAAGAAGCGCAATGGAAAAGTCGCAAAATATAACAATAATAGGCGGCGGGTATATTAGTATAGAACTGATAGAGGCTTTTGTTAAAAATAAAAAGAATGTAACTCTTGTTGAGCGCTCTCCTTTTATTCTTTCTGTTTTTGATGAGGATATCTCTTCATTGATACAATCTTTCATACTGGAAAATTCAGACGGTCTTGTAAAAATACTAAATGAAGATCAGGTTTGTGAATTTGTAGGTGATGAAACTGTAACAGGAGTTTTAACGACTAACGGTTCAGGGTTTGAAACAGATATGGCAGTGATTGCAACAGGGGTTTATCCTGTAGTCGATATTGCTAAGGAAGCCGGAATTGAAATAGGAACGACCGGTGCTATAAAGGTTAACAGCAGAATGGAAACAAACATTCCGGATATATATGCCTGCGGTGACTGTGCTGAAAAGATTAATATTATTTCGCATTCTCCTGTATGGATTCCGCTTGGCTCTACTGCAAATAAAGAAGGCAGGGTTGCTGCGATTAATGCTTGCGGCGGAGTCGAGGATTTTGAGGGGGTTCTCGGTTCAGCTGTTTTAAGATACCATTCTCTCAGTATGTCAATGACCGGTTTAACAGAAAAAGCTGCGCAAAAAAGAGGTTATGACACTGTTTCTGTGGTTATAACAAAGCGCGATAAGGCCGGTTATATGCCGGAAGTAAAAAATGTTACACTAAAACTCGTTGCAGACAGGCGTTCTCATAAAATGCTGGGTGCTCAGGCAATAGGCTGCGGTGATGCTGATAAAAGAGTTAATACTATCTCAGTAGGACTTCTGAGAGGAATGACTGTCGAAGATTTGCTTGATGTAGATTTAACTTACGCACCGCCGTTTTCAACCAGTATTGATATTTTGATTTCTGCTGCAAGAATCCTTAAATCAAAACTTAATTAAGGTCTGATTTTTTTAGAAACCTCATCACATTGCTTTGAAAGTTCATCAGTCATAATTCCTTTTTGAGTAAAGAATTTTCTATAAGCCCAATCATCAGCATAGTGTTGAAGTTTATTAGCTTGCACCAAAGTCTCGGCAAAAGTAGCGGAAAGATCTTTTACTATGGAAAAATCTTTTGTTAATATCCCTTGGTCTTTTAGCCCTTTTTCTATTGCTACTATTCTTTGAGAACAATCATATTCATTATTATACCCTCGGAGGCTGGCTGCGATTTTATTAAATTCTGCAACAGAAGCAGAATCATTCGCAAGCTTTGTACCGTTAAAAATATCTCTATAAGCCAATGAATCAAGTCGGGACTGTATAAGTGTCATATTACTTGTATTCGTAAGCTCTACAAATTCTGAATATGGTTTATCTTGCATATAGTCTTTAGCTCTTTCCTCAACATGACTACAGGCGCTCAAACCTAACAATCCGGCTGCAACAACCGGCATAAAAGTTTTTAACGATACATTCATTGGGATACTCCTAACTATTTAATATTGCTTTTGTACATTCTAATGCAACATCTGATACAAAGTCAATATCTTGCTCTTCAATAATAAGAGGCGGATTGAAGTATATTACATCCCCGAGAGGTCTTAACAGAACTCCTTTTTCCAGAGCTTTTTTGTAAATCTGATATCCTGTACGTTTTTTATAATCCAGAGGTTCTTTTGTATCCCGGTTCTTAACCAGTTCAATTGCGTTAATTAAACCTATTGAGCGGACTTCTCCTACGTTTTCAAGCGGAAGAAATTTTTCCTTAATAATATTATTAAAGTAAACAGCATGCTTATTAGCTTTTTCAATAATTTGTTCGTCTTTTAAAATTTTCAAAACTTCAATTGCTGCTGAACATGCAAGCGGATTGCCGGCATATGTGTGCGAGTGCATAAATGCTTTGCCTTTTAGATAATCATCATAAAACGCATCATAAATTTCCTGCGTAGTTACAGCAATTGCCATTGGCATATAACCGCCGGTTAAACCCTTAGAAAGACACATTATGTCAGGGCTTACGCCGGCATGGTTGAATGCAAACATTTTCCCTGTTCTGCCGTAACCAGTTGCAATTTCATCAGCTATAAGATGTACATTATATTTATCACACAATTCTCTCAGTTTTTTCAAATATAAAGGCGGATAAACTTTCATTCCGGCAGAGCCCTGTAATAATGGTTCTACAATAATTGCAGCTGTTTCATCTGCGTATTTTGCAAAAGCTTCTTCCGCTTTTTCAAAACACTCGCAATTACAACAATCACGGCATTTCCCGTATTTGCATCTGTAACAATCTAATCCTTCTATTCTTATTACATCCAGAAGCAGCGGTTTATAGAGTTCCGAATATAAATCAACTCCACCAACTGCAAGAGCCCCGAGGGTTTCGCCATGGTATGCGTCTGCTAATGCCATAAATCTTTTTTTCTGCGGGTTTCCTGTTTGATAATGGTACTGAAAACTCATTTTTAAAGCCATTTCAATTGCAGAAGAACCGTTATCGGCAAAGTTGAATTTGCATAATCCGGCCGGAACAACTTCAGCAAGCTCTTGACAGAGTGTAATAGCTGTTTTGTGTGAAAAATTTGCGAAAATAACGTGTTCAAGCGTATCAACCTGCTTTTTTATTGCGGCATTAATTCTTGGATGGCAGTGCCCGAGAAGATTACACCACCACGAACTGATTACGTCCTTGTAGCATTTTCCGTTAATATCATACAAGTTTATACCTTCTCCACGTTCAATTACGATAGGAGGAAGTGTTTCATAATCCTTCATCTGTGAGCACGGATGCCATATGTATTTCAAATCTTCTTTCTGCCAGTCCATAATTCCTCCAAAAGTTTAATATCCTTTTGACCTCTTTCTACAGTCGCAACAACTTTAATGCCGGTGAGGTATTCAACCTGTTTTAAATTATCCTGATGCATAAAACTGTCAGGGTTAAAGTTGTTCAAAATAATACCTGCAATCGGGATATTATTGTTTCTTGCGTATTCAACCGTAAGCAGGGTTGAATTTATCGTGCCGAGTCCGCCGTCTGCAACAATAATAATGCTTGTGCCAAGCTCTTTGATTAAATCTTTAAGCAGGTATTTTTCTCCGTTTTCAAGCCTTAGAGGGCAGGTAATTCCGCCTGCGCCTTCAATTAAAAGATAATCATAATCTTTGCTGAGCTCTTCAAACTTTTGTTTAATTTTTTCTATTTCAATATCTTTGCCGGCGCGTTTGGCTGCTAAATGTGGAGAAACTGCCTCCTTCCACCAGTATCCGACACAATTATCCGCTTCACAAGGGATTTTTGCTGTATCAACAACATAATTTGCGTCACTTACAGTCAATTTGCCATTTTTTTCTTCTATACCGCTAAGTACAGGTTTAAAATATCCGCAATTATATCCGGCTTTTCTCATTTCTTTTACAATAAGGGCTGAAACATACGTTTTTCCTACATCTGTTCCGGTCGCAGTAATAAAAATATTCTTTGACATCTTACTCCTCCGATACAAGAGTAGCGCTGATAAAAATGAAAATCAAGTATTGCAGGCTAGCTCTGTAAGAGAATATATTGGATTGAAAAAACAGGTTAATCTTATGATATGAAAAAAATCTGGTTTTTATTGCTTTTAATAATTATTCCTGTTTTTGCCTATGAGGTTTATACTCCTTCTGATTACAGCTATAAGGATAACAGTGACAAGCTGCTTTTTGTTGTAGATTATTCAAACAGCATGGGGGAATTTCTTGAACACAAGACAAAAGCAAATCAGGTTAAGGAAATGATGAACTATATTTTGCCGCAAATTTCCTCCGGAACTAAAGTCGGACTTAGAGTTTACGGTCATACATGCAATCTTTTCGCGTATAATGCATGCAGAAGTTCTGAGCTTGTAGTACCTCTCGGTTTTTCAAGCAGTTCTTCTATTCTTTCTGAAATGTCGCGTCTTAGACCAAGAGGAATGACGCCAATAACATATTCGCTTAAACAGGCTGTCAACAAAGATTTAGATGGATATGACGGTGTAAAACATATTATTCTGCTAACAGACGGAGGGGAAAATTGTGACGAAAGTCCATGCGATTATTCAATAGAACTGGTTAAAACAAGAAAAGATATCAAAATTGATGTAATTGCTTTTAATGTGCATGACGAAGATGACCTTGCACAACTCCAGTGTACTGCAAATGTTACCGGAGGAAAATTTGTAGAAGCTGATACAAAAGCACAGCTTGTTAAATCAATGGAAGACTTAACATTGCCGCATAAAAATGTAGAAGCTACTATTTACAGTAAAAATTAAAAAAAGCCCCGAAATGGGGCAAAATTTTGTAAGATGTAAGATGGGGTAAGGGGTAAATGTAGGAGTTTGGCTAAAAACTACTAGCTTACTGCCTACGTATTAATTCAATAAAGTAGAGATAAATCTGATAGAGTCATCTTTTAATTCTTTGACGAAATCTTTAGCGATTTTAG
>UNSK01000085.1 GCA_900552525.1 Candidatus Gastranaerophilales bacterium
TTTTACGTTTGTCATATAATTTCTTTAGAAGTTCTGTAGGGTTATCTCCATAATGCAACAAATTATGACAATGGCTACATAGCGAAACTAAATTTTCTTCCGTATCTAATGAAAATTCAAACTTTTTATAATATCTTGTAGGAATTAGATGGTGAACTTCAGTATAATTTCTATTTGAATTTTTTCTTTTAAATAATTTATTTCCACAATTTGCTTCACATTGAAAATCTGCCTTAATTAAAGCATTGATGACTTTTCTTTTATCCCTTTGTAATACTTTTTTACCCTGTTTTACTGTAGTTTCAATTATTTTTTGAGGAGCACAGTTATATTCAAAATTATCAATAATGCTGTTATTTAAAAGTATATCAATTTCCTTATTGATTAATACTTTCATTTTTATATCTTCATCAATGTTGTGATTTCTAAGACCCCAATGCCCTCTGGCATATTTTATAAAAATATCTGATTTATTAGGTTTTTTATTTCTTATAGAATCAGTTGAGTTTTCTTCAATAGTTGCCTGAATACTTTGCTCAGATTTGTTTGTCCAACTTAAACCCTTGCTTATTCTTAATTCCTTTACAACTGGATATAAGTCTTTATATTTTGCATCCCCACCTAATTGCTCGAATGCTTCTATTATAGTATATAGCCAAGTATCTTTTTTCATAACCATGATTTTCTTTTACCATAAAATAGCGACTTTGTACATTTTTAATTCACAATTTTTATTTCACAAAATATAAGTCGATTTTTTATATCTACACTTATGTTTTTTAATATTGATTTTGTTCGAGCGTTGCGTGAATAACTCCATATTAAAAACAGGATAATTAATTATCCTGTTTTTTTCTGCTGTTTTTGTATTAAACCAAACATTTCAATCACGTACTGTTAATATGATTATTGTCTAAAAAGAGGTATTGTCTTTAGGTTCTAGCCCGGCGTTTTTATGTTAAGATTTATTTATGTCAAATATATTCCTAAAAACAGAGAGATTTATTTTAAGATACCTAACTCAAGAAGATTTCGAAGAATTAAAAGAGATATTACAAGACAAAGATGTTATGTATGCATGGGAATATGAATTTTCGGATAATGATGTTCAAAATTGGATTGATAAAAACTTAGAACTTTATAAAAAATACAATCTCGGCTACTTTTTAATGGTTGAAAATATATCAGGTAAGATTTTGGGGCAGGCAGCCTTAATGCCCGAGATAATAGACCAGCATAAATATTATGAAATTGGATATATTTTAAAAAAAGAATATTGGCATAAAGGTTTTGCTACTGAAGCCGCAAAAGCCCTAAAAAACTATGCATTTAATAATCTAAACTTGAATGAAATTATATTTGAAATTCGTCCAAATAATATATCTTCTCGTAAAATTGCCGAGAACCTGAATGCAAAAATCACCGGCAAATTTATCAAAAATGTCAGTAATAAAAAAATGCTGCATTTGATTTATAAATTAACACGATGCTCGTAATGAAAAACTCCAAGAATCAAAGAGCCAACACCGCAAAAATTATTTTTACAAGTTTTATAAAAATTATGAAAACAAACAGCATCTCATTTAAAGGAATAAATATATCAAATGCAAATCTTCTCGGACATAAGATGAGTATTTACAAACTTACGCAAAAAGATGCACCCCTTATTGAAAAATTGGGAAAAGAAGTAGATTTAAAAGAACTCATTCCAAATATTGATAAAAATAATTTTGAAATATTCAATGCTATTTTACAAGGCAGCTTTAGACACGCATTAGACAAAAACAAACACAGTATGCTGCTCACTTGCGATGATAAACCCTGTGGAATAATGGTAAATTTAAACAAAAATGCCTGTCATTTTGTAAACTACATATGCACTTGGCCAATAGAGCCTGACAAAAAAGCTCCATTCGGTGCTCAAACACTCTTTGAAGAAATGTTCAAAAATTTTCTTAATTCTCAAGCCAAATTTATAGAACTTTATGCAATAAGATTTGGAGATGCTATCTCCAAATACATGAGAATTGGGTTTACCCCAAGAGGTGGAGATAATGACGTAGAATTGATGAAAATCTCTAGAGAAAAAGTCCTGGAAAGCTATAAAAGACTAAAAGAACGAATAAATCTTGAACCAGCAAATAATAAAGAAGATATAGATTTATTAAAAGAGCTAAAGTATTAAGTTTTGTAAATGTTTTTAACACGTCTGAAATCACATCATTATTATATACTTTATATACATGTAAGACTAAGATGGGACATAGAAAATGACACCGACATTAGGCATGTACAGTATGAATATGAATGGATGGCAAGGCTTGTTTCAGCAAGGTCTTGGTATGCTCGGCGGAAGTTCTATGGGCTATGGCAATTATAGCAGTTTTGGAGGAAGCGGTATTTTCACAAACTGCTTTGGCGAACCTAATTATGATGCAATGGCTGGCTATGGAGTAGCTAATGCACTATTAGGAGTCGCTGGACAAGCAATTGCAGCAAATCGAAAAGAAAAGGCACCTGAAGTTAATTACACACAAGAACTTTCTAAGATAAGCAAGGAAATTGAAACAAAAGAAATAGATAAAGCAGAACAAACTGATATTATAAATACTAAAACCGACGAAATTAAAACTGCAACAGATACAAAAACAAAGCTTACGGGAGATTTAAAAACAGCAGAAAGCAATTTGAATGCTTACAAAAAAGAATTAAATGATGCAACCTCATTAACTGAAGAACAGCGTAATACTATTGAGTCAAAAATTGCACAAGCTGAAAAAGATGTAAAAGCAATTGAAGAAAAAATTGCAGCTCAAGATGACATAATTAATAAAGCAACCGAGGCAAAACGCAATGCAGAAACAAAAGAAGCTGCTTTACAAAGTGAAATAGATGAATTAAAGAAAAAGCAAGCAGAATACCAGAAAAATCTTAATACAAAAACTCTTGATGATGCTGACGGCAATGTCTTGCAAAGAGCCAGAAAAAGCTGCATGGATGAAACATATAACGAACAAAATCAAGCATCAAAAGCCGACATCAGAAGAGCTTTCAATACCTTTATAAAAGCAGATAATGACGATGATAAACGAACTGCTGCTGAAAAAATTAAAGAAATGTATGGTTCTAATTCAAAATTAGCAGATGATTTTGCTAAGCCATACAGTATAGTTGAACAATGGTTAAAAGAGCACCCTTCAAATGATTAAGTATTGTAACAAAATATATTGATACTAAAATTCATAAAAAGTTAAATACTTTATATATATGTAAGATAAAAATGAGAGTATAAAATGGGTTACTACACAGAAATAAGCAATAGCCAATACGCAGCGAAAGACACCGCACTCTATAATCGTCTGAATGGAGTTAACGGTCATACTTTCCTTGGAACATTTCTGGTAAGCAATACGACAAATATTTTCGGGATGGCAGCACAAGCCATAGGCAATAATGGGTCTGAAAAAGGTGATGTCACCGGCCCTGAAACAGAAACTGACACTGTAGACACAGATGCCAGCAGCAAAAACATTTCGAACTTTACTGCAGCAATGAAGGCTTTCGGAAAGAATCCGACTAATGAAACAGCACAAGCATTAAAAAAAGCATATGAAGCTGATCCGGAAAATCCTACAATTAAAAGGTATTGGAAAAACTATGAGTCTAAAGTTAATGAAAAACTAAAGGAAGCATAATACAAGTTTATAACCCATCTTACATCTTACACTAATTTTCAGCCTGCTCACGCAGGCTTTTTTTTGTTTTATGAAAAATAATCCAGCATCTTTTTCTCGGGCTGTCCTTCAAATAATTGGTTTAAAGTTTCTTTGAGCCATTGCCCCTGCGTCGCATTTGGCGGTAGATGCGATTTTACATTATTACAATTTACAGTACCAACAACCTCAACGCTCTTAAGAGGAATGTTGTCCTCATAGACATATTCCAGCGCGTGTCCATTTTTAGTGAAATCCTTATTAAAACAAACTTCTTCCCCTTCAAAACAATGCTGTTTTGTAGCAGAGGAGTGCCGGTTTTTGTTAAAAAGTACATTTTGGGATCTTATTTTTAATGAATAATGATCTAATTTAGATGCATGTATCCTCAGCATAACTAGATCCGACTTACCTTTTGAAGCCTGCTTAAGAAGAAGGTAGCCGAGATTTCCGCGTGAAGCCCAATCTCTGTTACACCTCCAGTTCTTAAGAAAGTTTTTCAATTCAGTCATAAAGATTCCTTCAAGTTTACCAAAACATCCATCCTTAGTTGTTTTAAGCATACCACTTTCCTGAATTTTTTTATAATTTTCTGCACTGGTCAGGTGATATAAATACTTAGAAACTTTATGACGCCCAAGCTGGTTAACCTCATCTTTAGACAGCAGACTTTTTAATCTTACAGCTCTTGATAAATTAATCATATTCCGCCCCCCTAGTATTCCTCATAAA
>UNSK01000086.1 GCA_900552525.1 Candidatus Gastranaerophilales bacterium
TTTTATTATCCTTAGCGACACTACATATCATATCTACATTATATATCACATTTATAATTCTCGCAACATGTTATACATAAAACTTAATTTTAAATTTTCCCTAATTTACCCCGTTTGGATGATTTACATCAAAATGTATTAAAGAAAAAAAACTCCCGGCCGAAATCATGATTATACGCAAAAGTTTGGTTCGGAGAAAATAATGACAAATACCCCTGCGATAACAATGGATGATAAGGCCGCAATTTTACTTGAGGAGGCCAGAGCTGCGCATGAAAATTATCTTATCAAGCAGCAGGATGCCGATTTAGAAAAGGCTATTGAATATTACATTGATGCAATAAAAGTTAACCCTTCTATATCAGAATCATATTACAGACTTGCTAGTCTATTATTAATGAAGGGACAAATATCTATTGAAGGCGCTCTTGAACAGTGCCAAACTGCGCTTACTCTTGAACCAAATAATGTAAATGCGCATATCTATTCAGGATATTTTCAATGTCTTAACGGCAACTTTGAGGAAGCAGAAAAAGAATTTAAGCTTGCTGTATCTAACTCCGGCAAAAATTCTGCACGCCCTAGACTTTTCTTATCAAAAGTCTTATTTTCAAGAATTAAAAATCATGACTCATCTGTAAAAGATGTCATGAAATTTCTGTACTATTTTTTATCAGGGAGCATGATGATTATGTGGGACTGCCCGTCTTTAAAAATGTTTTGTAAATTCCTTGCGAATGACTTCTCAGTTTTTTCATATAAGACTCTTGGTGAAACATTTGAAAAAATGAAATTATTCCCGTCAGCATTGGAAGCCTATTCAAAAGGGCTTGAGAAGACCTCGCAGGGTAATTTATTTTATCAAAAAATGGGTGATTTATCGCTTGAATGCAACGATATTGAATCCAGTCTTGAATGTTATAAAAAAGCGTATGAGCTTAACCCTTCTGACAGAGAAGTTTTAATTAAGCTTGCTACAATTAATCAAACATACTACCCTGAAAAAGTTGATACGACTATTGATTATTACAACACCCTTTTAGAGTTCGGTATTGACATGGATAAAATTTATTACGAACTCGGACATTTATACTTAAACAAATCAGATAAAATTAATGCAGTAAGCGCTTTTAAGCTTGCACAGGAACTTAATCCTGAAAATCCATACTATAACAATTCACTGGCATACGCATACATCAAAGCTGAATTATATGACGATGCAATCGAATATTACCAGCTTGCTATCAAGCTAAACCCTGATGCTGAATGGACTTCTATCGTATGCCATGCACTGGGTGCAATTTATGCAGAAGTTAAGAATAATTTTGATGCAGCCGAGGCGACATTCAACGCAGGCATGGTTCTTGACCCTAAAAATGTTGATATTCAGCTTTCTCTTGGAGATTTATACATGGCTCAGGGAGATTTGGATAAAGCTATAAAGACCTACTGTGATGCTATTTCTGTTGAGCCGGAAAATTACCTTACTTATGCAAAAACAGGACTTGCTCTCTGGGAGAAAGATTATCTGGAAGAAGCAATAGTTGCTTTCCACAAATCCATCGAGCTTAATCCTGAATTTGAAATTGCACAAAATAATCTCGGAGTTGTTTACCTTGATGGAATTGGCGACCCGAAAGAATCTATTGAGTATTTTAAAAATGCGATTAATATAAATCCAAATTATACACTCGCTTATTTCAACCTCGGAAGAGCATATCAGGCAACAGGAGATAAAGCCCTCGCCGCTGAGTATTATCAAATGACAATGGACTTAAATAAGATTACTGAAGAACTCTCTGATAAAGAAATCAGAGAAAGATTATACGATTTATTCAACTAGGGAGCAAACAAACCGGATTTCCCCTATCTCTTGTAAGTCAAGTCAGGATGTCTTGCCGCAAGCGTTTCATCTACTTTCTTAATCGGAGTTGTCTGAGGAGATTTCAAAACTTCTTCCGGATTTTCTTCAATCTCTTTAGCAATCTTTAGCATTGTATCTATAAACCCATCCAGAACCTCTTTTGACTCAGACTCAGTAGGTTCAATCATTATAGCCTCATGCACAATAAGCGGAAAGTAAACCGTTGGCGGATGACAATTTGAATCCATAAGCCGTTTCGCTATCCCCAGAGTAGAAACACCTTGATGGTGCTGTTTTTCTCCAGAAAGAACAAATTCATGCATACAAGGCTCATCGTAAGGAAGCTCATAAACTCCCTTTAATTTCTCCTTAATATAGTTAGCATTCAATACAGCGTCTGCACTTGCAAGCTTAAGATTTTTACCCATCATAAGGATATAAGCATATGCCCTTACAAGAACGCCAAAGTTTCCGTAAAAACTTCTTACTTGGCCTATTGTATGCGCTACATTGTAATTTCTGTAATATTTGTTTCCATCAAACTCTATAGACGGCACCGGTAAAAATTCTTTTAAGAAAGATTTTACCCCGACAGGTCCAGCACCAGGTCCTCCTCCTCCATGAGGTGTTGCAAATGTTTTATGAAGATTCAAGTGCACAACATCAAATCCCATTAACGCCGGATTTGTCCAGCCCATAATTGCATTGAAATTCGCTCCGTCATAATAAAGCAGAGAGCCGTTGTCATGCATCAATTTCGAAATTTCGAGAACATTTTCTTCAAAAATGCCAAGTGTATTCGGATTTGTCATCATAATTGCAGCAACATCTTTATCCAGAAGAGATTTCAGAGCCTCTATATCCACCTGACCTTTTGAATTAGATTTAACCTCGACAATATCAAAACCGCACATTTTTGCGCTCGCAGGGTTAGTACCATGTGCAGAATCAGGAACAATAACTTTTTTTCTGTTAGTTTCGCCTTTAACTTCAAAGTATTTTTTGATAACCATCATGCCGGTGAGTTCACCATGAGCACCGGCTGCTGGCTGTAATGTAACAGCGTCCATGCCTGTGATTTTTTTCAATTCTTCCTGCAGGTTATACATAAGTTCCAGTGCACCCTGTGCATCCTCATCATCCTGAAGCGGATGAAGATGCACAAAACCTTCCAGAGATGCCAGAAGTTCGTTAACTTTTGGATTATATTTCATAGTACAAGACCCAAGAGGGTAAAAGCCCTTCTCTATACAGAAATTTCTGTCGCTTAATTCTTTATAATGCCGCATTACCTCCAGCTCACTTAATTGCGGAAGCCCTACAGCTTCTTTTCTTAATAACGCCTGAGGAAGATAGTCGCCTAATTTACACTCCCCAAAACCGATACCTTCTACCCCGTTACTTTTTTCAAAAATTGTCTTCATCTACTATCACTTCTTCCTGTTTTAATAACTCTTTTTTGATTTTTTCTAACGCATTTTGGATAATTCTTGATATTCTCGACTGCGAGATATTAAATTCTACCGAAATATCCTTGAGTTTTTTATCATAAAAATACTTAGCTTCAATTAAGTCTTGTTCTCTTTGCGAAAGTTTCTTCATAACCTCGCAAATCCTGTGCTTAAGTTCAACTATTTCGGCTTTTTCTTCAGGGGTTCTGTGATTATCTTTTATTAAAGTAGGGTTCTCTGCATCTGCCATCTCTTCTATAGAAAGTATAGTTTTATAAACTGCATCTTTAATCTTTTCCTGCTCGGCATTTTCCTGATTTTTCATTACATACCACTTGTAACGCCTGCGCATCTCATTTCTTATAGCCCACTTAACAGCTTTTGTCAGATAAGCTGTATTATAGAGATCTTTGTTTTTAGAATTATTGACCAAATAATAAACAGTGTAATTTGCAAGGCTTATCACTTCTGTTAAATCAATCAGTCCAAGGTTGGAAAACTTCTTATATTCGACTTTTGATATAGTTTCGATTAAATCTTTATACTGGGAAAGATTAGCCCTGCCTTCCCTCTCTCTGTTTATAGAATCTAAATCTTTCATATAATATAATATATCAGAAAGTAACACACAAATGCAAGGACGTTCAGAATTTTACAATAATGTTAAAACATGCTAATATATAAGTATAAAGAGAGGGTTATATAATGAAAGCTTTGAAATATTTAAAATCAGTATCACTGGTTATTTTAAGTGCAGGTATTTTGACAACAAGCGCGGTGTGTCTGGAAAAGGTTTCCGCACAGCCGGCAGCAACTACTGCTAAACCGGCAGCAGTACAACAACCGGCAGCTCAGACTGTTGCAGCAACTCCGCTTAGTATAGTTGATTCTCCTAAAACTTATTTAAACAAAACTGTTATTATGAAAGCTAAGTTTGATAAGTTCTCAACACTAGGACTTGATTATAAACCGGCTTTCAAATCTTCTGATGATTATATTTCTTTCCTGATTAAAAGAGATGACACTACTCACGACATCCCTCTTTCTGAAATGAAATTATTCTTAAAAAGAAATCTCGCAGAAA
>UNSK01000087.1 GCA_900552525.1 Candidatus Gastranaerophilales bacterium
TAATTATAAAGATTTTGAACGAGAAATACTATACGTTTTAATATTGAAAACTTTTTAATTTCAGCCCTTCTGTAAGCATTCTTCCAATGCGCATAACCTAAAAACGCATCTATTTCATTTTCAATATCTTGAATATATCCCGCAATATTATCAACATCAATAAATTTCACCAATCTTTTTTTGGAATAATAAGCTACGGTTTCCATTAATTTGAACGTCGCATAAATACACATATTAATAGTGAAAATTAACTGAGGGAATGTTTTATTCCTATGTTGTTCAAGCAAAATCAAAATCTGGTTTAAATCTCCTTTAGACCAGCCATTCAATTCTTGATTTATAAAGTTAATAGACTTAAAAATATCTCTGTTATTGGTGATAAGCTTAAGTATTAAATCTACAATCATAGGTTCTTTTTTAATAGTGAATGCATAACTGCCAACATTAATATTTAAAGACATTTCCGGAGGATCCATTAAAGAAAAGACTTCTGCAATATTCTCAATATTTTTGTTATGCAAAAATTCATCGATAATAGAACACTTATTCCGAACCATTTGTTTTATATTTATAAGGTATTGGAAAAATTCATACAAAGTTAATTGCAAGAAATTAAGCCCTTCTGTCTGCAGCTTTTTTGTCTTTGTTGTTTCCAGAATAAAATTGAGAACTAATAATGCAGCTCCAGTACAAAAAATCAGAATAGCAGTAAAAATATATTGTTGCATTCCCTCTAACAATTCTCCTATAAACTTTCTCTATATATCTGATAATTTCTTATATCTCTAAAATTCCAGTTTATCCCCCTCTTAACAATTTTTGCAGGATTACCAGCCAGAACAACATTCGGCTCTTCAAATTTCTTTGTAACAATACTTCCCCATCCAATTATTGAATCATCTGAAATTTTAGTATTTTTGCCTATTTTTACGTCTTTTCCAATCCATACATGCCTGCCTATTTCAATTTTATCGCTAAAGTTAAGGGCATTGCCTTCCAGATCCGTAACTGTATGGACATCAGTGCACCAAATATCAATTCCCCACGAAATCATGCAATCATCCCCGATTGAAATAGATGTACCGCTCTCCTGTAAAAACAATCTGGCCCCGCAAACAATAATATTATCGCCAATCTCAATAGAACAATTATCAGCATCTCTTTTTACCCCCGGCGTAAGCGTATCCTCCGGCGGATTTCCTATATTTATAGTCAAACCGGTCAATCCGATTGTATCATTTACCGGATAAAAAATCTTACCGAGATTTATAGTGTTGCAGCTTCCGTATACTGCAATTAACAAGCCTTTCTGGGTTTTAAATTTTTCCGGATTTTCTACTTTAAGTCTTACGGTATTATTCTCTCCATGAAGCTGTATAAAACTTATATTTTCAGCCTCAATCTCTGTTTTGTCAGGTAATTCTAATATAATTTTATTTGTCATAATTTTATCCTCCACAAAAATTATATTTCCTGAGAGTTACTATCAGTCAAGTATTACAACTAAAATAAACTTAATTGTTCTGATTTGTCTTTTTCCTTATAAACTTTCTCAAACTTACTTAAATTCAATAAGTCATCTTTTATTTTTGCCAGAAATGGTGAAATTTCTAAATTTCTATAAGCACCAAGCCACATTCGTTTTTCTGAATGCGTAAGGTATAAGCGGTCTTCTGCTCTTGTCATACCTACATATAAAAGGCGCCGCTCCTCCTCAATTTCATCAGGAGTTTTTGCTCTATATAACGGTAATATTTCATTCTCCAGACCGGCAATAAAAACGCATTTAAACTCCAGCCCCTTAGAAGCATGCAGCGACATTAATGTAATTCTGTCCGCACGCTTGTCCAGTATATCTGCTTCCGTTAAAAATGATATCTTGTGAATGAAATCACTCTTATCATTACTTTCTTTTGCAAGTTTAAGAAGATAATTCAGAATATACCTGTCAATCTTCTCGCCAAGAATTTCTATTTGCTCAGAAACGGGCTGCAAATCATTAAGTTTCTTGAGTATCTCTTTTATATCTTTTCTTTCGCACAATAAATCATTTGATAATTTAACAAAAGGCATTCCGGATCTTTTCAAAGCTTCTGATATTGGAGGAAGCTGTGAGGATGTTCTATATAAAATTGCAAAATCTGAGAACGAATAATCTTCATTTTCTCCGCCGCTTCTTGCTGAATCTATGGAGAAGAAACTATGCCCTCCTATTAAACTCTCAATAGTGCTTGTAATATATTCTGCTTCTGCCTTATCTGTAGGCGCTGAATGTATCGTAATCTTTTCGTGCGGTTTATCAAATGCTGATACAATATTAAAACAATTAATCATCTGGTTAGACGCACTAACAATACTATTTGTAGAACGGTAATTATTTTTTAGATTTACAATTTTTGTATCTGGATAATCTTCTGTAAAAGAGTTAAAGAACTTAGCATCTCCTCCTCTAAAGCCGTATATAGCTTGATTAGGGTCGCCGATTACAAAAATATTACCATCCGACGGCACCAGCATTCTGATTAACCTGTATTGATTTTCATCAATATCCTGATATTCATCTACGGATACATACCTGAATTTTTCACGATACCTGCAAAGAAGCTCCGGATTTTCTTCAAAAAGCTCAAGTGTAAGAGTAATCAAATCATCAAAGCTTAATGCATCCTCGTCCATTGTTAAAGCTTTTTCCTCGTCTGACATAACCCTTATTTCTCTGTCCAGATTTTCCCTAAGAATACTAAAACAAAGAGAATGGAATGTATGAAGATTTATTTTATCAGAAGCCTCTCCCAACAATTTTGAGAGTCTGCTTCTCATTTCTTCAGCTGCTCTTCTTGTAAAAGTTATACCTAAAATATTTTCAGGCATAATCCCCTTATTATTTATTAAATAAGCAATTCTGTGTGTTAAAACGGTAGTTTTACCTGACCCGGGACCAGCAGCGATTAAAAGTTGATTTGAATTTTCTGTTACCGCAGCTTCCTGATACTCATCCAGTCCCTTTTTCTTAGGATGCTTTTCGACAACAGAAGTTTTTTCAACAGCTGCTTCCGCCGGCTTAGGAATATCAATATTAAGCTTTAGGTTTACAAACTTTTTTTTTACAAGTTCACTATCTTCAAAAAGTCTTATAATTCCATATTCACCATCATACCCCGCCTGCTTAATAACTTTTCCTGTTCTAAGACGCGATACAGCTTCGCCTAAAAGCGTAGAACTCCTTTTAAGTTCATCAACAGGTACTTCTCTAAGAATTGATAATTCCGACCCGAATTTAGAGGTAAGACGCTCATACTCAGCAGAAACACTCTTAGAAGCAGTTCCAACGCCTAAAATTTCAGCAAGAATTTCCTGCAAAGGTACAAGACTAAAAGTTTGTCCTGCCGTTGCAGGCGGTGTAATTATTTCTTTGCGGTCAGAAAGCTCGTTAACTCTGTAAGAAACCCCTATTGTAAGAGGTTTCCCGCAGACCGGACAAATTCCATTTAATGCTTTTGTTTCTTCCGGCGTCAAACAGACGTTACATTTTCTATGTCCGTCCTCGTGATACTTTCCCTCTTCCGGAAAAAATTCAACAGTTCCGCAATAGCCATCACCCGTTTTTAAAGCATTCATGATTGAATAATAATCAGGTTCCTTAGTAAAAACAGTAGCTTCTCTGGCTAGTTTTGAAGGGGAGTGGGCATCAGAGTTTGAAACAAGTCTGAACTTATCTAATTTTGATACATGCCAGTTCATTTCTGGATCAGAAGAAAGCCCTGTTTCAACTGCAAAAATATGCTCTGAAAGGTCGCCGTAACAATCCTCTATAGAATCAAAACCTGATTTTGAGCCTAATACAGAAAACCATGGGGTCCAAATATGAGCCGGAATGATATAAGAATTTTCACCTGCTTCAAGAACAGTTTCCAGAAGGTTTCTTGAATCAAGCCCTAATATTGGCCTTCCATCTGATTTTATATTTCCAATAGTTTCAAGTTTCAGGCGAAAGTTTTCTGCTGCTTGTAAATCAGGCACAAAACAAACATGATGCACCTTTCTTGTCTTATCCCATTTTTTATAAATCGTAGAAATTTCAACGCTCAAAATAAATTTTACAGGTTCGGTTCCTTGAAAAATTTCTTTTTCGATTTCCGGTTTAAGTCTAAAAGTTCCATTTTCTGAAGGTACAAGCTTCTCTTTTATTTCATTAAACCAGGCCGGATGTGTAAAATCTCCGGTAGAAATCAGACTAAGTCCTTTCTTTTTAGCCCAGAATGCAAGTTCTTCTAAATTACAGCTCTTACTAGTAGCACGCGAGTATTTTGAATGTATGTGTAAATCTGTATAATAAAGCATTGT
>UNSK01000088.1 GCA_900552525.1 Candidatus Gastranaerophilales bacterium
AAATTTATCTCAACTCCAGAATTGCTTTTGCATCTTCCTGATTTAAAATTTTAGCCCCGCCCAAAATCTCGGTGTTTAAAACAACCTGAGCATAAGATTCTGCTAGCTCAAGCTTCATATAAGCATCGTCAATTGTTTTAGAAGCCACTACAAAACCATGATTGGCCATTAGTACCGCATCGTATTTATCAAAAAATTTAACGGTATTATCTACAAGCTTCATTGATGATGGTAGTGCATATTCAGCCAGAGGAATTCCTCCAAAATAAAATACATTTTCTGCCATAATTGGTTCCATCAAATCCCTTCCAGAAGATGCAAAGGAGCTCAAATATGGAGAGTGGACATGTAGAATAAAATTTATATCCGGCCTTAGATTGTATATACCTATATGCAAAAATTTTTCGCTTGAAGGTTTTTTCCCTGTTTCAAGGGATTTTCCATCAAAATTTGTGTAAACAATATCTTTTTTGTCTAAATATCCGTTTGAAGATCCGGATGTTGTTATCAACATACCTTCTCGATATCTGGCAGAAATATTTCCAGAATATCCCGGAGTATAATTTTTTTCTCCGCATAGCCTGCCGTATTTTATTATTAGATTTGTTAATTTATTTCTATAAAACATCTTCAGTTGTCTTTATATTTTCTACTTGTGCATGTTGTAAAACAGGAGCTTTGTTTGCCTGTTGGAAATCAGTATCCTCTTCTTCTTTGATTTCTTCTTTTTTCTTAGCTTTTTTATCTTGTTTTATTTCTAAACGATCATAATCAACCTTGGTTCCTTTGGCATCCATCATTACCTCAACAAGAAAACGGGTTGTATCACGTTCTGCATCATAGCCTATACTGAATTTCACATCTTCTGGTCCAAAAGATATGTAAAAAGTATTTTCTTGTAATTGACGATGGTTTGGAGAATCGTTAGAAAGGTTAAAAGACCCGAACCAGGATAGCGTTACATATTTATTTAATCTAATATATTCTCTCACATAAAAATTAGATTTACCGTAACGGTATGCGTCAAATACCGGTATTGGCGAATTGTCCTCATAGACAGACTGGAAATAGCCTATATCTTGCATCCATCGTTTATACTGCGTATGCAGAATAGGGCCTAAACGACCAATAATCTGTGTATCCCCCGTTCCATATAAAGCTGCTGACAATTGCCCAACAACGCCAAAAGTAAACTCCGTTTGTTTATCTTCATTTTTATGAGTATAAAAATTTTGGTTTACTTGAGCCATATATCTTGTTCTTGTAGTTGCAAGATTAGAACCGCCTAAGTCTTTATAACTGGAATCTTTATCTATATCCTGATAAAAACCAAAATCAAACCTGTGTGCAAAACTTGATGTTTGACCTTTTAACAAAAAGTCTTTCTTTGAGTACCCATTTTCATAAACCAGAGCTGCACCATATTTAGCACGTCTACGACCTAAAAACCATTCTCTTGAATAGTCATTCATTACATATTGCAAGTAAACATGATCATCCAATTTTTGTTTACCACGAATCATGAAAGTGCTATCCGCAGTACCATATGAAGCCTGTGTCCAGTTAGAAGCATTCATATACCTTGCAATACCACCAATACCAATACCGTGGTTATAATTTAATATTGGCATTACCTTCAATATTGAGCCGCCAGGAATTTCAAAAACATGCCCAGGCCCCAAATACATACCTAAGCCCCTGAAAGAACCTATTTCCCATGAACTTGTATCAACAAAATCAAAGTTTTTATTTGTATAAACTTTGGCTGGAGGCAGTTTAAAGATTTTTCTATCCCCTCTAAAAATAGAAGTTCCTTTTAAGTCAATAACTTCTAAATCACCCCTTTGAGTAATTTTAATATCTTTAACCTTTACTCTGATACGCCCTTTTTCCATATCCTCTGTCAGAGTTTCATCTTTTGGAGTCATCATTCTGGATATCCACGGCCCGTTATTTAAAGATCTAAATTGTATAGGAAAAGATTGGTTTACAGTTACCGAACCGTTCTCTTGAACAATTTTATCGCCGTATACATAACCTTTTTGTGACTTTATCTCAATTGTAGCAGTTTGAGCTATTGGTTTTTCTATCAGAGCATTCTCTTCATTCATATCAACAAAGATATATTCACCTGTTATGGTCTGTCCATTTTTGATAATTCTTACATTACCTTCTGCCTTGATAGTATTATTCATCCTATCATATGTAATTTTGTCAGCCAGTACATTTGTACCTTGCTTCACAAAATTAACATTGGCGTTACCGGTAGCAACAACACAATAGTTATCTGAATCGTAATCAACATTTTCACAATCAAGAATTATATTATCTTCTTCTTCAGATGATTTTACATTTTTTTCTGCCTTGGATTTTCGATGGAAAAAATGTTTTTTATTAGCATTTTCTACAACTGCTTCCTCATCAGCTTCAAATCCATCCGGCATAATTGTTTCATCAAAATCATCAACTAAATCTTTTGAAGCATATTCAGATGTTTCTGCACCTGCAGCATAAACATCTTCTTGTTCAGCGGTAGGTGCCAGTTCATATTTACGAGCATCTCTTTCTTTAAGAGCTTTTTTAATTTTTATACGCAATTTTTTTATCGGAGGTAAAGTCGGTGTACGTCCAAAATCATTAGCCTTTTTAGCCTCTACCTGTTTTTCTTCTAATGCAGGCGGAGTAAAGAAGGCATCACCTGTAAAGTCAGAAGAATCAACAAAAGCATATTCTGCAAACGCCATATTTGCAGTTATCAAAGATAGTGATAATAATGTTATTAATTTCTTTTTCAATTTTAGCTTCCTATTATATATAATTTAAAGGGTTATTAGGCTGTCCGTTTACCCTGACTTCGAAATGGCAATGCGGCCCTGTACTGTATCCGGTTGTACCTTCATACCCTACAACATCACCCTTTGAAACTCTTTGGCCGTTTGAAACTTTTATAGTGTTCATATGTGCATAGAGTGTTGTTATAGGTTTACCGTTAACAATACCGTGTTCAATTATAACAACTTTTCCATATCCGCCATACCATCCGGAATAGATTACTTTGCCTGAATTAGAAGCTCTAATAGCCCCTAGATTTGGACCACCGATATCTACGCCGGAGTGGAAAGACTTGCTGTTAAATATCGGATGTGTTCTCCAGCCGAAAGGAGATGTTATACGTCCTTGAATTGGTTTTATAAATCCTGATGCAACCTGCACATCTTTATCTTTAGCAGTTCTATTAATATAAGACCCTATGCTTGCAGATTGTTTTGCAAGTTCTCTTTCTGCTCGCTGATACGCAACTCTGTCAGTACGCAATTTATTAATCATGCTTTCATTTTTTGCAATTGCCTGTTGAATATAAGTCTGCTGAGTATTTATTGAGGCAACAGAACGTTCTAAATTCCGTTTACGGGCTTCAATATTATATTTCAACATTGCAATTTCTTGAGCTTTGCTTCTGGCAGCAGCCATTCTTGCGTAATCATCTCTTAAAATAATTTTCTGAAAATAAACTCTATCAACAAGCATATTTATATCTTCAGAAGTAATAAGCAGCTCAAAGAAAGCTTTTCTTTGCGACTTAAAAACTTTTCTTATATGAGCCGCAAGAATATTATTCAAATTATTATATTCTGCAGCTGCTTTATCTAACTGAGCCTGCATACCATTTAATTCTTTTTGAGCAGATATTATTTGTGTTTTTGACTGCTGTAAAGAGTTGGTAGCATTTTCGAGTTTTTGTTGATTTTTATAAAGTTTATTTGTTTCAAGGCTTTCTAACCATTTAAGGTGATTAATTTTTGCTCTGGTCTGCTTCTTTTTTGTTTCCAAATCCTGTGTTGCAAAAGAACTGCAGCACGCAAAAGTGTTAAGCAATAACCCTAAAAATATTAAAATATTTAATATTTTTTTTATTTTCACACCTAACCTCTCATGCTTAACATTGCAATAAGTGCTGTACCGCCTATTAACCAAAGTACAACTGCTACAAAAATAAATCCAACTATAGCCTTTTTATGTTGTCTAAAAAAATCCATTTCCACCTCTCATAAACATAATATTACAAAAATGGCAATAGAGCAATTTTATTAATGAAAGTTAAGTCATTTGTGGTAGTAAATTTTTCTCTTCATCCGATTCATTAACCATCTATTTAGCACAAAAACAGTAATAGAAAATTATAACAGAGTTGGACAATAGGTTAAAAATAAAAATTGTCGATAGGGGGGCTTGTCTTGCTCGTTCGCGTTTAACAGGTCTACAGTTGCCACCTGCAATGG
>UNSK01000089.1 GCA_900552525.1 Candidatus Gastranaerophilales bacterium
TAATGCATAAAAGCTCAAAATTATAATTATATATTTATTAAAAACTAGTTTCATTATATTTACATTTATAATAGCAATAAAGTTAACAATTGTAAACTTCGACACTCTTATGCTATAATTTTATCGTGAGAGATTTATTAAAAGTATTAGCAGTTGGGATAGTTATGTTTTTTGCTCCGTTTGTATATGCAGAGGAGTATAAAGTACTGGTTATTCCAGACAATATTGTTACAGAAAACGAAGCTGTCGATGCTTATATTTATAATGCAGCTTCAGAATTTTTCGCCAATGAAGTGATAAATATTCTCAACCAGACAGATTACATTACCTCTCCAACCGTTAGTGAAGAACGAAAACTTTTGAAAAGTAATCCTTCATATATGATACCTGCAAGAAATCTCACTAACAGGTTTAAAACATCTTACAATATTGATTACGTTCAGTTAAAAAAAATAGCAAATAAATCTCAAGCAAGATACGTACTTTTATTGACCTCTGCAATTGATTCAGAAAATTACATTCTCAGACGCACTTTATGGGATTTTCTAAACATTCCTGGAGCAACTGTTGTAGATCCGGCATATAAAATATGCACATACGCAGCACTCGTAGATACACAAAAAAATAACGTACTCTGGTCAAATACTTTTTACAAAACAATAAGTGTTGTGGAAAACAGAATTATTACAAGAGGCCCTTCGCCTCAGACAGAACAACTCCAAAAAATTAGAGATTATTCCAGAATGCTATGTCCTGAAATAGCTCAGAATGTTCAATTAAGAGTTCTTCCGCCGCAGGTTTATGATAAAGAGACCAACCAGATATACTATGATATGGGTAATTTTGATAATGTGTTTACTAAAAAATACAGAAGATGGCATAAGGAAGGTTCAAAAGACTACGATGCAGCGAAAACGCGTGTTGATGCCAAGATAACAAACACTAAAGAAAAATATCAGCAGTTCAAAGAAGAACGCGCACAAAAAGCTCAGGACAAAAAATTCCAGAAACAGCTGGAAGTTAAAGCTGAACCTGTAACATCAGAACCTGCTGCAGAAGTAATACAGCCTTCTGATAATAATATACACAATATTAATTATAAAAAACCAGTGCTTGAAGATCAGAGTTTATATACTCCAATTGATATCCAAAAAACACGTAAGAATAATCTTTATGGAGAGTTTGATAACTCAAGACCACCGCTTAGAGAGTATAATTATTAACGAAAATCACCATGCCTTGAAACAACTCGTGTGACATAAATCTGCTCGCAAGAACCGCTTCCGTTATTTCCCCGAAAAGATTCCTTATCATTCCGCACTGTACTTGAAATACCTTCTTCCATTCTGCCGTCATTCCCGCGAAATTTATATTTTATAAGATAACCTTCAAGATAAACAATATCTTTTTTGCGAAGTTTTTTTATACCTTTCCTGACATTTTTGTTAGCAGGGCAAAGGTGATTATTTGTAAAAGCGTGATTAATTCCGCCTTCATGTTTAAAATATTTTGACAGATGATTTTGCCAGGCAGAACCGCTATAAGAATAATAAGATACTGTACCGGCCATACGAACTTTTACCGATTTATAAACTTCCTTAAACTTAAAATCGCCAAATCCTATTGAAACATCATAGGGATATACGGCTGCGGCCCACATTTTAGAAGGTCTGTAGTGAATGTCATATACACGGCCGTATATTTTGTAATCTGCAATAGGAGTAATTTCTGCAACACCGCCGCTTACTTCATGTTCAAATGTTTTTCCGTTTTTTATTTCTTGCTGTACAGGTTCCGAAAAAGGTTCCATATCTACATTTTTAAGCACTGTATTGTCAAAACGAATATGATTAATCAGAACAACCAAAACAACCAGTACAAATATTATTTTAGTTTTGATATCAATCTTAGAAATATCTGTATCATTGTCAAGATATATATTCATATTGCCTACATGCGCTCTGGTGCTGAAACTGCAAGAATATCCAGTGCATTCTTCAATGTTGTTTTGATTGCAATCATTAAAGCAAGTCTTGATTTCATTAAATCTTTGTCATCGCAGATTACGCGGTTAGAATTGTAAAATGAATGAAACTCAGCCGCGAGTTCTTGAACATATCTACAGATTGTGTATACAGTTCTGTTTTCAGCAGAAAGTTTTATTACAGATTTGAACTCTTCAAGCTTTAATATAAGTGCCTTTGCACTGTCTGCTGTTTTTAAAATAATATTTTTATCAAAATTATTTATTAAATCATCAAGTTCAGCTTGAGTCATAGGAGCTTTTACACTCTCTCCAGTTTCAGGGTTAACTCTGTCATTTACTGCGTTTCTAAGGATTGAGCAAACTCTGGCGTACGCATACTGAACATAAAACACAGGGTTT
Source organism: Candidatus Gastranaerophilales bacterium (assembly GCA_900552525.1). Classification (GTDB taxonomy): domain Bacteria; phylum Cyanobacteriota; class Vampirovibrionia; order Gastranaerophilales; family Gastranaerophilaceae; genus CAG-196. Next base: position 2,387 of record UNSK01000089.1, read on the forward strand.
TCATCTGTACTTTTCTTCGCAAGCTCAATATCGAAATCAAGAGTCATATCAATATTTCTCATCTCCATCCAGTAACGTGTAGCATCAATACCGACTTCTTCTATCAAATCGTCAAGAGTAACCATATTTTTACGCTTGCCCATTCTGACTTCTTCGCCATTGATAACTAGGTTAACAAGCTGGCCGAGAAGCACTTCTAATTTATTCGGGTCATAGCCTAAAGCTTCAATAGAAGCTTTAACACGTGCAACATAGCCATGGTGGTCAGCGCCCCAGATATTAATAAGTCTGTCATAACCGCGGTGAAGTTTATCAATGTGATATGCAATATCAGCAGTTAAATAAGTATTTGAGCCGTCGGCTTTTTTAATAACTCTGTCTTGATCATCACCAAATTCAGAAGATTTAAACCACATTGCCCCTTCTTTTTCATAAAGCATTCCTTTTGCCATAAGCTCTTTGTAGCTTTCTTCAACCTTGCCGGATTTGTGCAAATCAAGCTCGGAATAAAAATTATCAAAGTGTACTCTGAATTCCTTCAGCAGAGCTTTCTGGCAGGCTTCCATTTCTTTTTTTGCATAATCAGAAAGAACCTGAACGTCATCTGTTGGTTCATGTTCAGAAAGATATTTTTTTGCAACAGGAATCAAATATTCGCCCGGATAATAATTCTTTCTTTCAATTTCGTCTGTCGGGAAATCAATATTTTCACCCAGTTCCTGCTTAATTCTTATTTTTAAAGAATTACCAAGTTTTTGGATTTGAGAGCCTGCATCGTTGATATAAAATTCCTGATAAACCTCATGTCCGTAGAATTTTAGCAGGTTTGCAAGCGCGCTTCCCATTGCCGCCCAGCGTCCGTGCCCGATGTGGAAAGGACCTGTAGGATTAGCAGACACATATTCAAGCAGGATTTTTTCAACCGGTACGTTTTCCGGCTTGCCGTAATTTTCTTTCTTTTCAAGAATTTCGGCTACAGCTTCTGCAAGAAGAGAATTTTCTATCTTGAAGTTAATAAATCCGCCGACAACAGTTACAGAATAATTTTCTTTTGTAAGATTTTCAACAATTGCCTGAGCAATCATTGGCGGAGCAATTTTAGCAGAACGCGCCAGCGAAGAAACATTCACAGCAAAATCACCAAAATCAGGATTTTTAGGTTTTTCGACAATTAGAGAGAACACTGCATCAGCACTCATCTGACCTAGTTTTCCTGCCGCAGCCGCTTTTTTTATACCATTTTTAACTTCATTTAAGAAAAAATCTTTTAACATCTTTATCCTCGCTTATCTATTTTTAACAACTAGTATAAGATAAACAGGGTTAAATGTATAGATATTTAGCCAAACACTACTGCGTAAAAACAAAAACTCTTGACAATAGTTAGATATCTAACTATAATATCTTTATGAAAGATTTATTGTCACTTATAGCAAAAATTCACGAAAAAGGAAACCGTTTTATTATTAAAGAATTAAAAAAGAACGGGGCAGCAGAGCTTGCTCCGAGCCATGGTGATATTTTAATATACCTTTATATGAATAAAAAAATGACAATGAAAGATATCGCGCAAAAAATTAACCGCACAAAACCCACAGTAACCGCACTTATTAACAAGCTCGAAAAATTAGGATACCTGAAAAGAGAAGTTTCCAGCCAGGACAATCGATATACAAATATTGTTTTGACTAAAAAGGGAGAAAATTTTAAACCTGTTTTTGAAAAAATTTCGAAAGATTTAAACGAAATGTTATACAAAAATTTATCAGCAGAAGAAGCTGATATTTTAGAAGAACTTTTA
>UNSK01000090.1 GCA_900552525.1 Candidatus Gastranaerophilales bacterium
GGCCTAAAAGACAAACAACTTCACCTTTATCCATATAAAACGTAACGTCATTAACAACGCTTCTATCTCCATATATTTTAACCAGGTTCTTAGCTTCTATTCTCATTCCCGCTCCCCATATTATTATCTTTACATGATACAACAAAATTATGCGATAATAAATTGTAAACTTTTGTTAAGAAATAAGTTAAAAATATCAATTCTATTAGAGTAAAAAACTTTATATATATGTAAGGTTAAAAAGGTTAATTTAAAACAACTAAAAATATTTAGTAGGAGGTCATTATGTCATATCCATTTGGCATAACAGGAATAGGTTATAATCCGTATATGAGCGGTTTGGGAACTTATGGTTTATCATCCGGAGGTTCATTTGGTTCATACGGTGATCCATCAATGATGGGCTTGACCGGTGGAATGGGAATGATGGGTTTTTATAATCCAGCATTTATGGGACAGATGACTCAAGCTTATCAAAATATAGAAAAATCACAGCTGGAGCATTCAAGTGCAATGCATGAATTATTGAAACAAAATCAAGTAAGTGCATATAAGGCTGATGATAGAGCATTGTTCCAAAAATCAATGGAAGATGCTAGTCTTAATGGTTTGATAGTTAATCTTGCAGAAAAAATCAGAGAAGGTGATGCTGATGGTATTTGTGAAGAGTTTGATAAATTAAAACTTGCATTATATCAGAAACATAATGCTTACTTGAGAGCAAACAGCGACAGACTTGACCCTAAGGAAAGCATTAACAATATCATAGAAGCAATGTATACCCAGATTATCTCTAAGAAAGTCGGTGAAACTGTCAGCCTGCGTTCAGATATTAAAAAATATGGTGAAACAGCATTTATGCACGGTTTTAATGAGAAATTCTTCGGAAAGAAAGATTATCATAATAAATATACAGAAGAAACATTGAGTTATTTATTTGGAACAAGAATTGATAATAAAGCCGGCAAAGACAGAATGGATAAAATCGGTGGTGGTTTTGGCCGAGTTGCAGAAGGTGCAACAGCTTGGGCTGCAGGTTACGGAGCCGGACTTGGATTAGCAGCTATAGGAAAACTTTGGAATCCTGCAGGGTTATGTAAGGAACTTGGTCTTAAAGGAACTCATAAATTAGGAAAATTTATGGCTATAGCAGCTCTTGCCGGAGATGTTCTCTGGCAAATGTCAAGAGATTAACCCTCCTATTAATCTTATATATAAGGTTCGGTTTTATTTAAACCGGACCTTTTTGATTTTACTATAATCTCCCTCTTGACAATCTATCTTTATATTTTATGATAATAAATGCGATGGGACGTCGCCAAGTGGTAAGGCAGCTGGTTTTGGTCCAGCCATCTCGGAGGTTCGAATCCTTCCGTCCCAGTTTTAAAAAGACCTTTTTAAGGTCTTTTTTATTGTTATTATGTTTATTTTACAATTTTAACCCATAAAAAGATGTTCATTAAAAATCTTCTTAAAGCAAGAACTTTTATACTAAATTCTATGTTTTAATCCCCATTGGCATAATTCATGCAATATCGGAATAAAAGATTCTCCTTTTTCTGAAAGAGAATATTCGACTTTAGGCGGAATTTGCGGAAATTCTTTTCTTAAAATCAGCTCATCTTTTTCAAGTTCCTTTAAAACAACACTCAAAGTTTTATGAGAAACCATATTTAAATATCTCTGCAAGCTGTTGAATCGGATAACTTTATGTCTGTATATCGCATATAAAACCGTAAGTTTGTACTTCCCGCTAATTAAAGATAGTGTGTAATTAAATCCTGTTTTATCAAAGCTTTCAACTTCTTTTAAGCAATCTTTTTCTTCTGAATTCATAATACGCTTCTTTCTGTAAGTAAGTTACCTTTTTATCCGTACTTGAATAAATTACCATAATAATTTAGCATAATAAATATCAAAAGGCAAGAATAGCAGAATTACAGAAAGGAGAATTCATCTATGTACAATTTTATTTATGATATCCCAACAAGAATTCTATTTGGAACAGGACAACTAAATAATCTGTACAAAGAAAAATTTCCCGGCAAAAAAGCGCTAATTTCGATTTCAAGCGGCCAATCCATTAAAAAATACGGATACCTTAAAAGGCTTGAAGAACAGCTTGAAAAAGCAGAAATAGAATATGTATTATTTGATAAAGTACGTCCAAATCCTACCGCCCAAAATGTTATGGATGGAGCCAAGCTGGCAAAAGAAAACTGCTGTGATTTTGTCATATCTCTTGGTGGAGGCTCTGTTATGGATTGCGGCAAATGTATTGCACTTATGATGACAAATGACGGAGATCTCTGGGATTATAGCTTAAGCAAACAGGGCGGTAAAAAAATCCCACAGAATCCTGCTGCCCCGAATATTTGTATTACAACATCAGCAGGAACAGGAAGCGAAGTAAACGCAGCAGCTATAATCAGCAGGGATGATTTAGAAGAAAAAACGCTATTTTTAAGACCTTCAATGTATCCGACAATATCGATTGTTGACAGCGATTTGATGTTAAGTGTTCCGCCAAAATACACAGCTTATCAGGGGATGGATGCTTTTTTCCATGCAAGTGAAACAATGATGAATAAAAATGTTCACCCTATGGCAGAGATGTTTGCCCTAAAAGCAATAGAACTTATCGCAAAATATTTGCCGATTGTATATAAAGACGGTTCAAACAGGGAAGCCCGCTCTTATGTTGCACTTGCTAATACTCTTGCCTGCTATTATGTAATGAGCACATCTGCTCATAATATGGAGCATGTAATGAGCGGTTTTCATCCTGCGTTGGCTCATGGTGCAGGGCTTATTATGATTTCTCCTGCATATTATAATTTCTTTATTGAAAATGGTATCGGTGAAGAAAGATTTGTAAAAATGGCAAAAGCTATGGGGGTTGAAAATCCTGCATCGGGTAAAGATTTTTTAAATGCGCTTAATAAATTGATTGCCGACGTCGGCTGTGATGATGTTAAAATGAGCCAAGCAGGAATAACAAAAGAAGAACTGAAAAAATATCCTGCAAAAGTATTTGAAGTTTTAGGCGGTGATATTACGGCAGATTTAGTTACTTTCAGTGAGCAGGATTATCTCAAGATTTTTGAAAATGCTTATTGCTAAACTAGGATTGTTTGTGCACGACCATTTTTATGTATTATGAAATTGTGAGGTTAATATGAAAAGAAAAATTGATGTTTTTGAATATGCAAAAGATATTACAACTGCAATATCAAAAGGAATTTTAATTACAACTAAAGCTAATAAAATAAATGCCATGACAATCGGTTGGGGTTCTCTCGGGATTGAATGGGGACTGCCAATCTTTACGGCATATGTCCGTACTGGCAGGTTTACTGCAGAACAGCTTCAAAAAAATCCTGAATTTACAATTAATATACCTGTTGGTGATTTTAATAAAAAAATATTGGGTGTCTGCGGCTCAAAATCGGGCAGGGATATTGATAAAATTAAGGAATTAAATTTAACTCTTGTAGAGGGTAGTCAAGTCAGTGTTCCTGCGATAAAAGAGCTTCCGTTGACTTTAGAATGCAAAGTAATTTATAGACAAACACAGGTTTTATCTGAAATTCCAGCTGATATTCAAAACTCTTGTTATCCGCAAGATGTACCGTCTACATTCCCAATGGCAAATAAGGATGTCCATATTGTATTTTACGGACAAATTGTTGATGCTTATATCTTAGAATAAAATCATATAAATATTTGCATGAGATAAAAGGTCGCCTTAGATGGTAAAAAGAAAAATAATGTTGCCCAAAATTCTCAAACTAGTTGTTATTTTACACAAACAATACCGAAGCCATTCATTTGTCTGACAAAATCATTAGGGTTACAGTTTATAATTTTGCCATTTGTATCAACTGTTAATAACTTTTTACCACCATCCTTACCGTATTCTCTTCTAGAATCCAGCTCAATAGATTGTATTCTATGTGCATCTGCTTCTTTAACAAACGAAAAAAGCCGTTCACGCCCAAGCGAAGCACTGTATTACCTAAGTCGTAAGGAATGATGAGTATTGCTGCTGCATGTTAGCGATCAGAATATCCA
>UNSK01000091.1 GCA_900552525.1 Candidatus Gastranaerophilales bacterium
CCATAAATTTCACTCTCTCTTTTGAATATCTCTTACATATATATAAAGTATTTATGTTTTTAAAAATTGCCTTTTTAGAGAGTGAATATTAAGAAATGTAAAGATGGACTTCTAATCATAAAAATTAAAGTCTTCTGGTAATTCTGTTATAGTCTTTTTTATTATTTCAAGAGGAGAAATGTCAAATGCATTAGCAAGTTTCCATATTGTAGAAAGCTTTATATCAGAAACAAGATTACGCTCAAGCTTAGAAATTACGCCCAGACCGATGTCATATTCTTGAGAAATTTTACGTCCGCTTTTACCGGAGTTTTTGACCAATTCTTTAATCACGCTTGAAACTGCATTTACAAGAATTTGTTTCTTTGTATTCAAATGTTGTTTGTCATCAACTTGCATAATAATAATTTTAGCTATATAATGACCTTACACTGTTGATTGCAATCAATGCATTCAGAGGTATTATTCATGATAAAAAGAATATATGCTTCCCTTTTCGGGCTATATAAAGAAAATGCCCGGCTGGTTTTAAAAATATTCGGGATTAAACTAAAATTTAGAAGTCCTGGAATAAATCAGCTTGCGGATGTTTGCTGCATTCCTGATATAGAAACTTTAAAAAAGAATAATGTAACTTTTCCGCATCCGGTAGGTATTGTAATAAATCCATCTGCCAAAATAGGAAAAAATTGTGTAATATACCAGAATGTTACTATTGGCAGCGGGAAATATAGCGAGAAGTATAACTGTCAGGTTCCCATAATAGGTGAAAATGTAACTATTTATGCAAATTCTGTTGTTATAGGCGGGATTTATGTTGGTAAAAACTCTGTAATTGGCGCCGGTTCTATTGTAGTCCGAGATGTGCCTGAAAATGTTATAGTTGCCGGTAATCCAGCAAAGATTATAAAAACCAATTTAGGCAATTCTATAGTATAATCTATTCATGGATAATTTGGAGCAGATTAAGAAAGCCGTCGAAATTGAGGTTAAGTATAAATATATCAATATTAACGGGCGTACGAGAAGTTTTTCATCGTTCATCTGTTCTGAATTACGCAAAGAAATTAAAAAGTCTAAAAACCCAAAGTGGCAGGTGCTTTTAGAACATTTTGAGCGGTATCAAATGGATACCTTACCCCAGAGAAAAGAATCACTTGAGAGGCTCGTTAGTGTAATTAAGGCTGAAACAGGCGAAACACAGCCAGAAAAGGCGCATACAAATCTTAGCTTAAAATCAGACGTTATGTATTTGAAGGGCATAGGACCAAAGATAGCCTATGTTTTGAATAAACTCGGGATTTATACGGTAGGTGATTTGCTTTATTATTTTCCGCGCAAACATGTTGATTACTCAACCAGAACAAGGATAAGGGATTTAGAGCCTGGTGAAACTACAACTGTTTTCGGTAATATTCGTTCTGTGGAAGCTTTTACGACAAAAAATAATCTTGGTGTTGTTAAGGTTCGCATAAATGACGGCTCAGGAAGCATGAGTCTTAATTTCTTTGCATCAAAGTCTAATAAATTCACTCTGGAAAGAATGAAACAGCAATTCCCCAAAGGAGCCGGTATTATGGTTTCCGGCACTGTAAAAATAAATTCTTATGATGGAATGCCTACCCTTGATAAACCTGTTTATTCAATTATGGAGGACGAAATTCTCGGTGAATCCAATATAAATTTAGCGCGTATAGTTCCGATTTACCCCTTGAGTGAAAATCTTAATATAAAAACTTTAAGAAAGGCTATTTTTAATACAATACAGCTGTTTAAAAATGATATAGAAACTGTTTTGCCGCGCAAGGTTATAGACAAGTATAATCTCATGGAAAAACGTGAAGCTGTTGAACAAATGCACTTCCCGAAGGATAATAATTCTTTGCATAACGCTCGATACTCACTTGTATTTGAGGAATTATTCCTAATTCAGCTAAAACTTGCACTTTTAAGAGAAGAGAACAATAAAAGTATTTCTTCAATCCCGTTAGAAATAAAAAAAGACGGACTTGTAATGCGTTTTATTAATGGTTTGCCGTTTGAATTAACAGGCGCTCAAAAAAGGGCGGTAAATGAAATTTTAAATGACTTAAATTCAACAAAACCAATGCAAAGACTCCTTCAAGGCGATGTAGGGAGCGGAAAAACAGTAGTTGCCTGTATTATGCTTCTTGCAGCAATTGAAAACGGATATCAGGCTGCAATTATGGCGCCTACGGAAATCCTTGCTCAGCAGCACTACAATAACCTTGTTAAATGGCTTACACCTCTTGGCCTAAGCGTTGAACTGCTAATTGGAAGTATAAGCAAAAAACAGCGTACTGTTTCGGAAACAAATCTCCGGAATGGTCAGGCAAATATTGCAGTAGGTACACACGCACTTATTCAGGATACTGTTGATTTTGCAAATCTTGGGGCTGTAGTAATTGATGAGCAGCACAGGTTTGGAGTTAAGCAGAGGCTTGCGCTGCGTAAAAAATCACAAAATCCGCAAATATTAACAATGACAGCAACACCGATTCCGCGGACGCTTGCAATTACCATGAATGGTGATTTAGATTTGACTATTATTGATGAGCTTCCGAGCGGTAGAAAACCTATACTTACAACAATGACAAATTCAAGAAAGCAGATTGCAAGCTTGATACGTAGAGAAGTAGAGGCCGGACGTCAGGCATATATAGTTTACCCTCTGATAGAGGAAAGTGAAACCCTTTCGGCAAAAGCAGCAACTATTGAAAAAGAAAAGTGGCAGAATGAAGTTTTTCCGGAATATAAAATAGGGCTCTTGCACGGAAAGCTTAAAAACGATGAAAAAGATGAAGTTATGAATAAGTTTAAGAACAAAGAATATGATATTCTTGTTTCTACAACTGTTGTCGAAGTCGGGGTTGATGTTCCAAATGCTACAGTAATTGTGATTGAGAATGCAGAAAGATTTGGGCTTTCACAGCTTCATCAGTTAAGGGGGCGTGTGGGAAGAAGTGATTTGCAGTCTTACTGTGTGTTATCATCTTCCACAAAATCTCAAGAAACACGTGCAAGACTTGATATAATGACTCAGACAAATGATGGTTTTGTTATTGCGGAAAAGGATTTGCAAATAAGAGGCCCAGGAGAATTCCTGGGAACGCGCCAGAGCGGGCTGCCGGATATGATTATTGCAGATATTGTAAATGATGCGAAAATTCTTGAACTCGCAAGAGCAGAAGCAATTGATTTTGTTAAGAATAATAATATTGATGATTATCCGCTGCTTAAAGAAGCAAAAGGTTTGAATTTTGACGGAGATTTATTCGGCGCCGGCTAACTTTTTAAATTCTTCCCAGCCTCTCACCAGCATACTGGCATGTGTTTCCAGTGCTTCAGCTATCATAAAAAGTTTTGTTGTACTAAATCCATAAGCTTTACCATCTTCTATTTTTTGCAAATATATCTTTCTTATCCCTGTCTTGAGGGATAATTCATTAAGTGTTAAACCTTTTTCCTCTCTTTTTTGTCTGATTTTTTTTCCAATAAATTCATAAAATAGTTTTTTTTTTCATAGCTACCCCTTATGTAAATAAATGTAAAACGTAAACACACCAATTAGAGTATAATATCACTAATAAGTGTTTTTATTATATCCATTGTACACTCATTTGTCAACATTTTCACGGATTAGTATAATTATTGATATGAATATGAAGGCAAGAGAACAAATAAAATCGTTATTAGCAGCGAAAAATATTAAAATGAAAGAGCTTTGTCTGTTGTTATCGGAGAAAATGGGGAAAAATTATAGTTCAAATAATCTTTCAAATAAACTTATTAGAGGAAGTATAACATATAACGAAGTTTTACTTATTGCCGATATTCTGGGGTATAAAATAACATTTGTTGATACA
>UNSK01000092.1 GCA_900552525.1 Candidatus Gastranaerophilales bacterium
CTCAGTTGGTAGAGCACTGGTCTCCAAAACCAGGTGTCGGGAGTTCGAGCCTCTCGTTCCGTGCTAAAAATCTATAGATTCGATGAAAAAGATAATTAATTATATTAAGGAATCTTATAACGAACTTGTTTATAAAGTTTCTTGGCCTACGAGAACAGAGCTTTCCAATAGTGCTGTGGTTGTTATGTTTGCTTCCCTTATAATCGCGGCATTAATCTTTGTTATTGATTTAGGCTTTGAGGGCGTGATGCGTTTCTTCTACGAGAAAATCTTTTAATCAGTTTAAAGTATGTCTGATATTCAAAAGAAATTTTATGTTCTGCGTGCCATTAGCGGCAAGGAGAATAAAGTCAGAGAGTACCTTGAGGCTGAGTTGAAGAATACTGACTTAGGTGAGTATGTGTCACAGGTCTTGATTCCTACTGAAAAGACTTTTACGGTACGTAATGGTAAGAAGGTGATGAAAGAACGCGCTTACTTGCCTGGATACGTTTTGGTAGAAGCTGCTTTGGTTGGAGAAGTCGCTCATCGATTGAGAAACATTCCTAACGTAATCGGTTTTTTGGGTGGATCGGATAACCCCGTTCCCTTGCGTCCGGCAGAAGTTAGCCGTATCTTAGGTACGGTTGATGAATTGCAGGAACAGCAGGATGACCTGGATATTCAGTTTTATGTTGGAGAGAATGTGAAAATCACTTTTGGACCGTTTAACGGTTTTACGGGTGTAATCGAAGAGGTCAATGCCGAGAAAAAGAAACTTAAAGTGATGGTAAAAGTCTTCGGACGTAAAACACCACTTGAGTTAGGTTATATGCAAGTGGAGAAGGAATAAGTGCTCTTGTTACGAAAAGTACTGTCTTTCTTTAAAAGTTATCGATGTTATATATCTAAAAAATTTTAGAAACAATGGCTAAAGAAGTTGCTGGACAAATCAAATTGCAGATTAAAGGAGGAGCAGCAAACCCTTCTCCCCCTGTAGGACCTGCTCTGGGTTCTAAGGGTATTAATATTATGGAGTTTTGCAAGCAATTTAATGCCAGAACCCAAGACAAGGCCGGTAAGATATTACCTGTTGTAATCACTTACTATGCCGATAAGTCTTTCGACTTTGTTGTAAAAACTCCTCCTGTTGCTATCCAGTTGTTGGAAGCTTCCAAACAGAAGAGTGGTTCTGCTGAGCCGAATCGTAAGAAGATTGCAGAAATCTCTTGGGATCAGGTAAAAACTATTGCAGAGGACAAGTTGGTCGATCTGAACTGCTTCACTGTTGAGTCAGCTATGAGAATGGTTGCCGGAACAGCAAGAAGTATGGGTATCACTGTTAAAGGGACATTCCCGGGTAATAATTAATAAACTTCAATTGAGATGAGTAAACTTACAAAAAATCAAAAGTTGGCTTTGGGCAAGATTGAAGCTGGGAAAGCGTACACATTGAAGGAAGCTTCAGCTTTGGTAAAAGAAATTACTACTACTAAGTTTGATGCCTCTGTAGATGTTGATGTTCGTTTAGGTGTTGACCCTCGTAAAGCTAACCAAATGGTGAGAGGTGTGGTTTCACTGCCTCACGGAACGGGTAAGCAGGTTCGGGTTCTCGCATTATGTACACCAGACAAGGAAGCTGAAGCTACTGCTGCAGGTGCTGACTATGTTGGATTGGATGAGTATATTGAAAAGATTAAAGGCGGTTGGACTGATATTGACGTAATTATCACTATGCCTTCTATCATGGGTAAGATTGGTGCTCTGGGTAGAGTATTAGGCCCGCGTGGTTTGATGCCTAACCCTAAGAGTGGTACGGTTACCAATGAAATTGGAAACGCAGTGAAAGAAGTTAAGCAAGGTAAGATCGACTTTAAGGTAGATAAGAGCGGTATCGTTCACACATCTGTTGGTAAGGTGTCTTTCACTCCGGAACAGATTCGTGACAATGCTAAGGAATTTATTTCAACTCTTTTGAAGTTGAAACCGTCTGCAGCTAAAGGTACATATATAAAGAGCATTTATCTTTCAAGTACAATGAGTGCGGGTATTAAAATTGACCCCAAATCAGTTGAAGAAAACTAATTAAAATTATTGGACAATGAAAAAGGAAGATAAAGGCTTAATTATAGGTCAACTGACTGAGATCGTAAAGGAATATCCTAACTTCTATTTGACTGACATCGAAGCATTGGATGCTGAGAAAACCAGCAAATTGAGACGGGAATGTTTCAAGAAAGAGATCAAGTTGGTTGTTGTAAAGAATAACTTGCTTAAAAAGGCATTGGAAAATGTAGAAGGCGATTTTTCTCCTCTGCAGGTTGCAATGAAAGGCAATACGGCTGTGATGTTCTCACAGACTGCTAATGCTCCCGCTCGTCTGATTAAGGAATTTACTAAGGATGCTAAGAAAGATGCTCCTGCTAAACCGGCTTTGAAAGCTGCCTATGTACAGGAAAGTTTTTATGTAGGTGCAGAAAATCTCGAAGCCTTAGTAAATATCAAGAGCAAAAACGAACTTATCGGAGATGTTATCATGTTGTTGCAATCTCCGGCGAAGAACGTTATTTCTGCTCTTCAGTCATCAGGACAAACTATCCATGGTCTGTTGAAGACTTTGGAAGAAAGATAATTTTTCATTAAAACATTACACAGATAAATAATCATTTAAATCATACAAAAATGGCAGATTTGAAAGCTTTTGCAGAACAATTAGTAAACTTGACCGTTAAAGAAGTTAGCGAATTAGCTACTATCCTTAAAGAAGAGTACGGTATCGAACCTGCTGCTGCAGCTGTTGCTGTTGCTGGTCCTGCAGTAGCTGCTGTAGAAGAAGGTCCATCAAAAGTTAATGTTGTATTAACTGCTGCTGGAGCTAACAAAATTGCTGTTATTAAATTAGTTAGAGATTTAACTGGTTTAGGATTAAAAGAAGCTAAAGACATTGCTGACAATGGTGGAAATGTTAAAGAAGGCATCGACAAAGAAGAAGCTGAAAAAATTAAAGCTCAATTTGAAGAAGCTGGAGCTACTGTTGAATTAAAGTAATTAATTTGTAGACATTTGAATTATAAGAAATCTATTTATAGGTTTCTTTTTTTTCTGATTTATGGTACAATTTAAACATAGAGAGGAGAGAAAAAATGAAAAAACAAAATATTTTAATAATAGGTTTGATATTATTAGCGGTTATCTCATTTGGTATATTTATATTAGTATCTGGAAAGGAAAATACAGGTAGTCTTGAAACAACTAAAGATATTATTAAAATGATTAATATAATAGATAAAGATAATAAAAATGTTTTACCAGAACTTGAAACGATGAAAGTAGATATAAAGAATATTGATGAAGTTACTAGTTATACTGGTTTGAAAACAAATAATGATATTGAATCAATTGTTGTATCAGTACCAATGATGACATCACAAGCTTATTCAGTGGCTGTTGTTAAGGTTAAAGATACTGCCAATGTTGAAAAAATTAAGCAAGAAATGTTAGATAATATTGATATGAGACGTTGGATTTGTGTTTCTGCAGAACAATTATATATTACTAATAGTGGTAATGTAATATTCTCTGTAATGGCTGATAAAGATATTGCTAAGGCAGTATATGATGATTTTAAAAAATATGTAAATAATAATATTGGAAAAGAATTAGAAAAATCGAATGATGAAGAAAATATAGAACTTCCGCCAGAAATGCCAGCAGCAGAATAATGTAGCACCTTT
>UNSK01000093.1 GCA_900552525.1 Candidatus Gastranaerophilales bacterium
TTATTGCGCCTGAGAGTGCTCCATCTTCGAAACCTTCTAGGAACGAACCTCCGTTTGCAATACTTTCCAACCCTCCGGATACGCCTCCTATACAAGCACCTAAAATAGCACCCCAGCAGGCTCCGGCAATAATTGGTCCTACACCTGGAATCAAAAGTACAGCAACAGATACAATTACTATTGCTATTGTAACTATCAATTTCCAATGCTCTTTACACCACTCTGCTGCCGATTGTACACCATCACAAATGTGTTCAATAACACTTTTTTCGCATTCAGGTTTCAGATAGGAATACTTTGTGTAAAAATCTTCTTTTGATTTCTTTATTTTCTCTTCTGCCGCTGAATCTTTTCTTGATGCAGTCTCAATGAATTCGCTAAGCTTATTATTTAACTTTTTTAAATCTTCGATTTTGGATTTTTCACTTTTTGATGAGGAACTGATACTATCAACAGTATCCTGCAAATTGCAAGTACTGCTGTCAACACCTTGAAGAGTATTTTTCAGTGTTCCAAGCTGAACATCCAAATTACTTGATGATTTTATTAAATTATCAATCAGCCCGCCTACACCGTTTACCTTTTCTTTATATAGTGTTATTGTTGCCATAGGACACCTCCTCTCACATAATAGCTGTCATTTTGCTTTAAATGTATTGCCTCATAATATTCCACAAATCATTTCTTATTCTTTCAAAAGGCTTCATTCAACTTCATTCTCGTGTTATAATCATTATCTCAAATGTAATACTCCGTTAAGTCAGCTCTTCCGGTATACAGCGATTTATATAATTCCAAAACATACTCAGATTTGAAAACTTCCGATTCACCCAATTCTAGCACATTCACGGTATTTTTTACTAACTTGAGCATATTAATAATAGAATTGTCATGATGCAATTCTAAGTAATCTCTCAATTGTTTAAATAGTTTTTTAAAGCATCTAAATTCATATCTATAAAAAACCTCAAAAATTAATAATCTTCCATTAACCAACTATACGATTTTAAAAACTTATCTGGATGTCAGAAAAAGCCACCTGCACCACTAACTTTTTCTTTATGTAATATTATTCATAGAAACACATACTTTTAATTTTATATTACTTACCAGCGTTATATATTATATTAATGCTGCTAACGTTTCCTTTTGGATCGTACACAGATTTAATGTTACCCCAATCAAAAAAAGTTTCTGGGCTTAATCCGTTCTTAGCAAGAATCGCATCATGGAACTGCTTGCGTTTAATTTCTTCCGAAAAAGAAGGATTAATATCAACACAAACCATTGATATCATATACAAAATTTTGTTACGGAAGAATAGACTAGTGATAAAATTGTTTCCACTAATTTGTACAGTTTTATTTAATCTTATAATTCTAACCCCATCTTGCCCTTCAAAAAAAGTAGATTTTTGAAAGTTTTCAAATGTATATCCGGGAGTAAAAATCTCACCGTTAATTTCTATTAATCCAGATTTTAAGTCCATTTTATCCTCACTTCGTCAAATTTATTGTTTCAACAAGCACTAATATACCCTTATCAATTAACTTTTGAACATTTGGCACATAAAATTGCTCTAACCCACCTGTACCAAATTGCGGATTAGCTAGTGCTTGACCATATCCTACGGTTACTGTTTTTGTAAATTTATACCCACTAACTTGTCCTCTAAACCCATAAATTGGATGAGGCTTAACTTGTAAGCCTTCAAATAAGGTAGTAGCATTTCGTCCAGAGTCTTCAATCGCATCTAATGTGGTAAAATATTCTGTGCCATTCGGTTCTCCACGATAAAGTATATCACCTTTATGCATATTAACATCTACATAATCATCTATACCTGGATAATCATCCTTGCCTTGCCAACTTTTAGCGGTTTTGGATGGGCTATTAAATCGAATCCCCCCACTTATACCACCTAAAATGCCACCGCTAACTATCCCCGAAAAACCTGACATAGCAATATCATCTAAGGCACCATTGAGATTTCCGTGTTCTGCGAGATAGTCTATGGTTGTAACACACATATTTGAAACACCGTTTGACAAAGCACCTATTCCGGCTCCTCTGCCAATACTTCCAACCATAGACAATGCCGGTCCTGCTACAAATGTAAGTCCGCCTGTAATTGCTCCGCCAATTGCACCACCTACAGCACCATCAAAAGCTCCACTTTCAAACCCATCAAAAAATGATCCAAATGGTTCATATTATTTTTTGAACTACATTCTATAAAGCTTAAGACTTAATCTTTCAGCAAATACATATTTCACTAATGGTTAAAAGACATTGTATAGAAAAGTCAATAAGCAAAAGATTCTTTATGCCAAGTATTATTTAAAAAATCATATTTAAATTTCCAATCATTTCTTCCATACTTATCAGCGGTGTTATTATTTCCTTGACATATAACAGATAATTTTTCTCCATCAATAAAGCGATAAAAAATATATCCAAATGGCGGAGATATCTTCGATATTTCGTCTCCTTTTCTGGACAAAACGCTTATTCTATTTTTATACATCAGATAAATATTATCTTTAGAAACTTTCACAGTTTTCAGTTCGTTATACCTATGTTCATTTATACAATGACCATCACTATCAAATAATTTTAAATTTCCATTTTCGTCATACCAAAGAATATCCTTACCATTTAAGTTAATAAATCTGTAACTAAAAGTTTTATTTTCATATATTTCTAAAAAAATCATGTCATTGCTTTCTGTAGCAAATATAATTCCTTCAACTACATAACTATATGATTTATTTTCATATTTCCAATTTACTATCCTATTATCACTACTAAAATTAATTTCCATATTAACTTTATCCACCTATCATTTAATTCTTTTCAGACTGACAAATTCAATATAATCCATTCGATTTCCTGTTAATCCCTTAAATAATTCATACTGAGTTAAATTAGAATTTCCCGGAAGATATTTATTTGCCTCGAGATCAATCTGTGGACCTATAGGACCTTGTCTTACATTCAACTCGACACCAGGTCTTATTCGATATGTAGCAACCTTTCCGCAATCCGTTTTCCAACTACCCTTTATAGCCATATCATTTCTTGCAAAATCGACATTTGGAATATCTTCTTTTAAAGCAAATCCGCCAGGTTCTCTAACACTTTGTTGCTCATCCAATACCATATTAAAAGTATCACCTTCCTTTAATATGAGTATATTTTCTTCCGAATTATATCCATCCGGCCAAGGGGATTGTTCTTTAACTAATTTTAAATAATCATCAATACTATTTTCTGGATTAGCATTTTTATATTCATTCCAAGTTTTCTCAGAACCTATTCCATTATTTTTCCAAAAGTCATCGTATCTGCTTGCATCTTCAGGGCTCATAGAATCGACAAAATTTTTATTATTTGTATTTTCTAAACCCGAATGAAAATCGTTTATTTTAAATTGAAGTCCCCCGCTTATACCACCTATAATTCCACCACTCAATACTCCGGAGAAACCTGATATAGCGATGTCATCTAAGGCACCATTGAGATTTCCGTGTTCTGCGAGATAGTCTATGGTTGTAA
>UNSK01000094.1 GCA_900552525.1 Candidatus Gastranaerophilales bacterium
GTTCAACAATGCGAGATGCCGATATAGCAGAGGAGTCCTCGAATTACATCCGTTACCAGATCTTACAACAGGCATCTGCAACTCTTTTAGCATCATCCAGAAACCTTAAAGCACAAAATGTAATGGGGTTATTAAATAGTGTAAATGTGTAAGTTGACTTGTTTAGCTGAAATGGATTATTATAAAATATAAAGTATGAAACGTTATAAGAAGAAAAGAGAATCATTTTTTTCTAAGATTGTTAATTTCACATTAACAATTCTAATAGCTTGCGCAATAGGTTCGCAAGTCTGTACAGCAGCTAACAACAACCTTAGAATAGCTCAGGTTAGCGATGCCCATTTTTCTTCATTTGAAGAAAATACTTCTTATAAATTTTTGAAAAAATCCGGTGAATTATTAGATGATGTAATTTTTCAGATAAATACATCAGGCCCCTACGATTTTGTTATGTTCACTGGTGATTTAGTCAATTATCCTAAAATCAGCGAACTTCAAAAATTCACAAGTCATGTCAATAATCTGATTTACCCTTGGTATGCAATTGCAGGTAACCATGACATAAGTATAGACGGGCCTTTAACTAAAGACAAATTTATGGCGACTCTTGCTCAGGCAAATGATAATATGAACCAGAAAAATATCTATTATGCTTTTACGCCTAAAAAAGGTTTTAGAGTAATCTGTCTGGATTCAATTATTGATTATAAACTTACTGCTAACGGTGAAATTTCTAACGAAGAATTTATTTGGCTTAAAGAAGAACTTGATGAGCATGAAAAAGATACTATAATCGTATGTACACACGTACCAATTATAGAGCCTTATTCAAGCTCAAATCACAAAATGTTAAATGAATATGAGGTAAGAAAGCTTTTAAAAACTCACAAAAATCCTTTGATAGTACTTCAGGGACATTATCACTGCGTTAAAATAAGGCAGGATGAAAATATGCTCGTTATAACAAGCCCGTCACTGGTAACTTATCCTAATGCATTCAGAGTTATAAATATAAATTCAAATAAGAACAGAACATTAGTAGATGTTTATTTAAAAGAAACAAATCTAAAAGATATACAAACCCGTTCAAAGTTAAGGTTAATGGGGACTGAAAAATTGTATGGTGAAGAATGTGATAGAAACGCAAGTTTTGAACTAGGAAGGAAAGATTAATGGATGAATTTAGAATAAAATTCCGTGGAGTTAGAGGAAGCTATCCGGTTGCTAATAAAGAATTTTTAAAATACGGGGGAAATACTTCCTGTATTGAAGTTCATGCTGGAGAACATTTAATAATTTTAGATGCTGGAACAGGCCTTATAAGTCTTGGAAATGAGCTTATGCATAAGTATATAGAATCCGGTACTACAATTACAGACAGAACTCCCGTTAAATGTACAATTCTTTTGAGCCATATTCACCTTGACCATATTCAAGGCTTTCCATTCTTTCGCCCGTCACATCTTGCCTCCACAAGAATGTGTATGCTGGGAGGCGTGAATTATAATGAAACGCTTGAGAATGAACTCTCAAAAATTTTATTCACGAAATCTTTTCCGCTTGATTTAGGCGACATTGCTGCTGATTTAAAAATAATGGATTTAAATGAAACAAATTACATTATATTTAAACAGGGAGAAATGCCGCGTGTAGTAAGGGTTAATGAACTTAAAGAAGGGGATTATACTGATGAAGATGTTGTAATAACCTGCTACAAGTCTTATGCTCATCCGCAAAACGGTGTTTTTGTTTATAAAATAGCCTATAAAGGCAAAACTCTTGTTTATGCAACTGATAAAGAAAGCTATCCTGGCGGAGATAAGAAACTTATTAAGTTTGCAAAGGGCTGTGATTTATTAATTCATGATGCACAGTATTCAACAGAAGATTATTTAAGTATTTATGTTCCAAAGCAGGGCTTCGGACATTCGACTTTTGAAATGGCTCTGGATTGTAAACAACAGGTTGGAGCGAAGAAGATGGTATATTTTCACTATGATCCTGGATATAATGATGAAAAACTGGATATGCTCGCAGAAGAATATGCTTCTGAAGATGCTATTTTTGCTTATGAAGGCTTAGAAATTAATCTGTTATGAAAAAACTAATTTCAATATTGCTGCTTCTTGTAATGGTTTTCTGCTCCGGTTACAGAAAGCCTTATAAGTATACTATTGATGCAGGAAAAGACGCTTTTTATCATAATAATGTGGGATTGAATTACTTAAAAGACCGTATTTATTATGCTGCAATTCAGGAATTTAAAATTGCTATTCAGCTTAGTCCTAATACACAGGCAACAGCCATTTTTAAAAACAATCTCGGTGAAACATATAACTTTATCGGCTATCCTGATATGGCAAGAGTTTGTTTTGAAGATGCAATAAAGCTTTATGGATTGAATTTTAAATATTATTTAAACCTTGCCGAATGTTATAAAAAACTTGGTATTACAAATACAAAAATTAAGGAGTATTCAATTTCCACAAATCCTTATGACAAAATAATGCTGGGGGTTTTATACATCCAGTCCGGAAGCACGCGAAAAGGCGTGATACTTCTTGATGAGCTCTGCTCGGAAGAACCAGATTTACTTATAACACCGGCTATCAGACAGTACTTAAAAGATACAACTTCAAAAATGTAGTTACTTAAAGAATTGTTTCATGTTCTTTGCTACATATTTGTTAAATGATTCGGCAACATGTTCAAGCGGAATATTTTCCATTAAGCTCATTTGCAAAACGTTAAAAGCCTTAGTCTTATCGTTATTAAACATTGGTGTAAAAATATCCAGTGCAGATTGAAAAACTTTTGTTATTCCTCCATCCATTATGCATAAAGAATTTTCCATCATTCTTCTTGTTATACTGGCAATAAGTGTATATGCTTTTAAGGCTGCGCTTTCTTCTTTTTGGTATACATCTTTATAACCGTCTAAGTCGGCATACTGTTCATATAGCTTTCTTAATTCACTTCCCTTAAACATAGAACGGCCATTCAAAAATAGAAATTCATCTGAATTATAGACTTGTGAGTTAACAAGATGAAGTGTATCTCCGCAATCTTGATTCCCGCATAGACTCTGCAGCTTTTTAAATTCGGTTAAATCCTTGCAGCCTTCGTCATTAAGCTCAAGAGAAATGAAGCGGAAGTTATACATTGGGGAATCCATATTATTATATATTACGTTTTTGTAACCTTTAAAATTTATGTTATTATTCATTATTTTCATATATGAATAATAACCCGTAAAAAAAATTTTTGCTATTAGTAACAAAATATTTTATAATAGTTTCATGAACAAAGAGGCTGATTTCGCAGGTACATTTTATCCAGAAGATGCGGATAAACTTAATGAACTGCTTGATTCATATAAACAGAATATTAATATAGATTACAGAAGCAAGGCGGTTATAGTTCCCCATGCCGGCTATGTATACTCAGGTCATGCTGCATTGGCAGGTT
>UNSK01000095.1 GCA_900552525.1 Candidatus Gastranaerophilales bacterium
CCCATACAACAAAACAACGACAAAAGAGAGATAACCGATCTGTCTCATTAAGCCGGTTTCTTTTTTTTCCATAGCAGTTTTCATAAGCTTATTTTTTTGTTTACGACCGCATAAAGATAACAATTTGTTGGCTAAAAGGGTTTATGAACCTTTTATTTTTTTGCCTTATTATCTTAAAATTCAGTGTTTATGAAATACCAATTTTCGTACACGTTAAAGTCATATTTTGCAGTAGTCATAATATAACTTTGAATAAGATCTTTTTTTACTATTGCCATATTTATCAATGTTTTGCGCAAATATAAATATCAAAAACGAGTTATACAAATAAAACTCGCTGATATTATAAAATAGTATTCAAAAACTCGCAGTTAGTATTCAAAAACTCGTAGTTAAGTTTTGATTTGTTCTTATAATCATCTGTGTATTAATAATTTCGTTCGATATTTTTAAAGATTGATAAGCATATAACAGGTTATGCTTTAAAACAAGTCAAAGAAATTTTAAGAGATCAAGAAAAACGAAAATAGCCTAAAAACGAGTTTTTGAATACTTGTGAAAGCAAAGCAAAAGCCAAGCGCAGCGGGGTGAATTGAGCGAATTTCCCTGAGTGTTAAAATATGTTTAATTGTGACTTTTTGTGTATAAAAAGAGAGGCTTCCGGGATGCGTTTTCGCTCCCGGATTTGATATAACATTTTGTTGTATAGTTAGTTACCATAACGCAACTTTACCCATGCTTCCGATTTCAAGTTTAGCACTTATTCCCATAGCCTTAAAAACTCTTGCAATGGTGGAAAAGGTTAAATTCTTACCGTTTTCAATTCGGGAGATTTGAGCACGCTGCACTCCTATCAGATTGCCTAATTCCTCTTGGGTTAGGTTCTTCGACTGGCGAGCCTGTTTAATGGCTTCACCAATTAAGGAAGAGTTTAGATCAGCTTCAAACTGGTCTCTTTTGGGAGTGCCTTTTTTCCCTATGTGCTTATCTAATATTTCTTCTTCTGTATAAAATTTCATTGTTTCCATACGCTTTATTTTTTTGAATTAAAATATGCTTTTCTAATATCTTCGGCTTTCGCTATTTCCTTGGGTGGTGTTTTTTGGGTTTTCTTTATAAATCCATGTGTTGCAATAACAAGGGTATTTGTTCCGTTATCTTTATCCCAAAAAGCCAGCAGCCTGTATTTTACTTTGTTATAGAATGTTCTGAACTCCCATATATCCGTATCGTCTAACTTTTTAAAGAGTTCCGGATCTATCACAAACTTGGCTTTGGCAATATTATAGATAATTTTGTCTTTAATCTTTGTTGGTAAGTTGTTCAGAAAATCATCTGCATCTTTTGAGTAGATGATTTTGAATTTAGCCTTTTCTTCCATAAGTTGTTGTTTTTATGGTGCAAAGATAATCTTTTGTTTCCATATAGCGAAACAATTTCTATTTATTTTATACAGCCTGTTGTGTCGTTTTGGCGTGTGTTTTTTGTTTGTGGAATAGGTTCTTTCTTAGTGCTTTGCCCGGCTCTCCCCGTCCCCCTTGTACGATGCAAAAGTACCCTTTTGCCGTACCGCAGGGGAGGGTGTTCGCCGGATGCAAAGCAGCCGAAAGAACAGCAAGAGGAAACGGCACTACGTACCGTTTTTTCCTCTTGCCCTACGGGGTTATGGCTGAAAATCAGTCGTTTAATAATAGATTAGCCAATGATTTACTAATTGATATAAAAACTAATCCATTGGAGTTGATTAAAGTGCGGAAAAATGTATAAGATTGCTTCTATTATCTGCTTATTTTAGTATATTTGTGCTTTAAATAAGTGCGGATAAATGTATTATGCGCTGTTTTTACATGTATAAAAATGCTGTTTGTAGATGAAAAGATTTATTTTGCAACAACTTATAGAATGGAAAAACCGTGAGGATAGAAAACCTCTGATTTTAAATGGTGCCCGACAAGTTGGGAAAACATGGCTGCTCCATGAGTTTGCCAAACTTGAATACAAAAAAGAGGCTTATGTGGTATGCCGTAAGAATAACCTTGCACGCCAGCTTTTTTCTCAGGATTTCAATGTTGACAGAATTTTACGGGGGCTGCGTGCGATGACTTCCGTTGACATTACTCCGGGTGATACGCTTATTATCCTTGATGAGATACAAGATATCCCGGAAGCACTGGAATCTTTGAAGTATTTTAAAGAGGAGGTTCCGGAGTATCATATAGCTGTGGCAGGTTCACTTTTGGGGATATCCCTTCATCAGGATGTGTCTTATCCCGTAGGGAAGGTAAATGTCATCAATATATTTCCTATGAACTTTGAAGAGTTTCTTGTCGCCAAGGGAGAAGAAGAAGCTTGTAAATTGCTTATGAGTGGGGATTTTGAAACGATAAGCCTCCTGCATGACAAATATACGGATCTCCTTCGGCAATATTATTATGTAGGTGGTATGCCGGAAGTTGTACTCAAATATGTAGAAACGGATTCCTTGCTGGAAGTCAGAAGAATACAGTCGGAGATTTTGCAAGGCTATGATCTTGACTTCTCAAAACATGCGCCCAAAGAACAGGTTCCGCGTGTCCGAATGGTATGGAACAGCATTCCTTCCCAATTATTTAAAGAAAACAAGAAATTCATTTACGGAGCTTTGCGAAAAGGTGCCAGAGCCAATGATTTTGAGATGGCCATTCAATGGCTTGTAAATGCCGGGTTGTTGTATAAAGTGCCTCGATGTACCAAACCGGAGCTTCCGCTTGATATTTATGAAGACCTGTCGGCTTTCAAACTCTATATGGTTGATTTGGGGCTTATGGGTGCTATGGTCAAGACAGATCCGGCCCAAGTCTTGATTAAAAACGACATATTTAAGGAATACAAGGGAGGAATGACTGAACAGTATGTATTGCAGCAGATGAAAAGTAAGGGCGTGTCACCGATTTATTACCATAACACAGACAATTCGCGTCTTGAGTTGGATTTTGTTATTCAACGTAATGCCCAAATGGTGCCGATAGAAGTGAAGGCCGAAGGGAATGTCCGGGCCAATTCGTTGACAGCATTACTGGGAAAAAGACCGGAATTGCATGCGGAGAGATTTTCTATGTTGCCTTATAAAGTACAGGGTAATCTTACAAATTTTCCGCTATATGCAATATAGGTGTATCCTTTTCCCATGCCGGTCATACCGTTAGAACTGATTGATAAGTATGATGCGTATGTTGGCCGGTATGTCTATCTTTGTGGCAATGAAAACAGAGAGAGGATTGATTTACGCCTTGTTTTCCGGGACGGAAAGGAGATCGGTATGGATGATCTTAATCTGTATTATAATTGACGTGACGGCCTGAATGTCCCCCGGATG
>UNSK01000096.1 GCA_900552525.1 Candidatus Gastranaerophilales bacterium
ATGCAGATCACAATTCTGTGAAGCATTTCCACGACCCTTTTATTATAATTTTACCGTTGTCTTTTTCGTAATGGTATAAATGTATTCCTCTGGCGTAGGGCGTTTATTCCCAAAATACTTTTTGAAATTTGCCTGCACCTCTGGGTCGGTGCTATTCATAGCTTCATCAATCGTTGCTTCAATATTTTCCCGTACATCAGCTAATGACATACCGCCAGCCTTTGCACCAGCCTTTAATGCTTTTTTAATATCTCGTTTTTTTAACCCTATCATTCGAACCAACTCCCTAAAATGAGTTAATCTTCTTTTTCAAAAATTAAATCAATCTTTCGCATACAACCTTTTGCGTCAATTTCTGTAGGTATAAAACCAACATAGCGATACCCATTTTCTGCATAGCTATTTATAACTTCCTTATGTTTATCGGTGCAAAGGAACACAACACCTTTCGCAGTATAATCAATTTCTAAATATTCATATTTTTTCATTTTTCCTCATTTCCTTTCTCTTTCATATTTTCTCTACGCTTTTTGATTGCCTTATTTCTTAAAGGAATACCAACGCCCAATATCAATCCTACTACCAAAATAGTCAAGTCCATAAGCACACCTCTCTTTTCTAAAACTCTTTTTTCTTTAGTATTGTTAAGCTAATAAGATAGGAGATACCTAAAATAACAACTGAAAACAATAAAAATAATATTATATATACTAGTGGCTCAAATTTAGGTAATTTATTTATTAAGACATATAAATCTATTCCTAAATATTCAGTAGTTTTTATAAGAAGCAGTCCTATAACAAATATAAATCCCATTACACCTATGATAGCAATTCTTCCTTTTTCTCCACCAAATTTCAAGATAAAAGGAAGCATGATTGATAAAATCAATAAAATAGTAGGAAATAAAGAACCTGCTGTTAAAAAAATTTCATTAAAACTGCCTGTTTTTGTAATACCAATAACAACTAAACTAATAACAGTTCCCAACAACAAAAACATTATTCCTGAAATCAATCCAAAAATATATTTTTCCAGTACATAATCTTTTCGTGTTATCGGTAAAGAAAATAAAAAAGCATTTCCATTATCAAATTCATCATAGCTAATTGAACTCAATGAGAATAATGCCCCCACAAAACCTAAGAAACCAATCGGAAACGAAGTCCCCGGAGATACTATTATCATTATTATAGATATAGCAGTAATAGTCATAAAGAAGTTTTTCTGTCCTTTCAGCAATTTAAAATCTTTAATCAATAAACCTTTCATTATTCAACACCTCTAATCATCATTGTTATTACTTCGTCTATATTTCCTTTTTCAATCGCCATTTGAGGATAATTTTCAGCATAATATTGTTTTTGATTAGTTAAACAACTATATCCATAGCTTTCTTTTTTGGTACGTAAAATATATTGTCTATCTAATTTGGAATATTCTTCTTCATCAACTTTAAGTAGTGCATAATCGCTTAGTAAAACATCAGTATCTTCGTGCATAATTACTTTTCCTTGATGTATCATATAAAGGTCATCACATAAAGTTTCTAAATCACTGGAAATGTGAGAACTAATTAAAATAGAGCGTTCTTCGTCTTTTTCTATAAAATCTCTTAGCATTTCTAGCAATTCATCTCTAGCTATTACATCTAATCCCGCCGTTGGTTCATCAAGAATTAACAACTTTGCATTGTGTGAAACAGCAACTAAGACTTTTACTTTCGCTTTCATACCAGTTGAAAAATCTTTTATTCTTTTATTTCGTGGAAGCTGAAACTTTTTAACTTGTTCTATAAAAAATGATTTATCAAAATTTTGATATAAATTATCAATAATAGGAATAATATCATTGATTGTTAAATATCCACTAAAGCCAGAGTCCGAAAGAACTACTCCCAAATCTTGCTTGTCTTTTGCAGTAAAATCTTGTAATGACTTTCCAAGAATATTGATAGTTCCACTATCAAAGGAAATTAGCCCTAAAATAGCTTTAAATGTTGTGCTTTTTCCTGCACCATTTTGACCAATCAAACCAGTTACATGACCTTTCTTTACTTCAAGAGAACAATCAAGCGAAAAGTTTTCATAACTTTTTTTCAAATGCTCAATTTTTAACATATCTAACCCTCCAAAATTAACTCAAATAGTTTTTTTATATCTTCATCACTGATACCGTAACATCTGCCTTTTTGAATAACTCGTTCTAAATCACTTTCTAATTCCTTTTTCTGTTCCTCTAATAAAAGCTCTGTATTTGTAGCAGTAACATATGTTCCTTTTCCATGAATTGTTACCGTAAACCCCTCGTTTTCCAAGTTATCATATGCTTTTTTTACAGTTAGAGCACTTATTTTTAATTCTTTTGCAAGAGAACGAACAGACGGAAGATTATCATTTTCTTTTAATTTTCCATTCCGAATTAAAGCTTTAACTTGTTCTACTATTTGCTCGTAAATAGGTATCATTGAAGAATGGTTTATAATAATTTTCATCTCACAGCTCCTTTCTGTATAAACAGTATATAACAGAGTAACGCTGTTGTCAAGTGTTATATGGTGTTTGTACAGAAAGTGAAGCGTGCAAATCTCATTTAGGAAATGCACGCTATATAATTTATCCTACAATCTTCCAGTTACTATCCTTATGTAGCACAAGTTCATACTGCGATATCTGCGTCGCCTTTGTCTGATTATCAAGGAATTTCACGCCTACCTTGACTTTCACATTGTCCCCGTCCTTTGTAAAGATAGGGTTTACCAATTCAGAATAAAGGTAGTCCCTGCCGATAGGTTCAATCACATTTCCAGCTACATAGTAGGCAAGCTCTTTTTCTGTGGCTGTTGGATAGAGCTTAAAGAATGTTTCCAGAAATGCAGTAGCGTCGTTTACAGTATCAGCGTCTACACTTGCGTCTGCTTCTGGTGTCTTTGGCTCATAGTCTGATTTTTCGATTGCTGGTGCAAGGGTAGGGTTCTGAACAATTACCATATCCCCGTCAGCGCCTACATGAACTTTTACGGTATAGGTTGCCTTGACATTGCTTGTCTGTTCTCCCTCTTTTATCTGCTGATCTACTTCGTAGTTAGCAGAAAAAGTGTCCGTTCCCGACTGTTCAATACTCCATACAATCACATCTGTAACTGTGGAGCTGGTCGGTATATCCGTTCTGATTGTATCAACATTCAAGTCCTGCAATTCCTTTGTCAGATAACCGCTGATTGCCTGCGTCCTTGCTTCAATCGCTTCTTTGCTGTTATTCCATGTGTAATAGGACTTCGCAAAGTTCTTCACGAAATTTTCTATCCCGTTGGTGTCCTGCAAGCGAAGTTCAATGATTTCTT
>UNSK01000097.1 GCA_900552525.1 Candidatus Gastranaerophilales bacterium
TGAGAATACAGAATTTGTTTTAGCAAACGATATCGACCTTTCTGCTTACTCAACAAGTGAAGGCTTGGTGCCGATTGGGACTCCTTCAAAAATCTTTTGAGCTAATTTTGATGCTAATGGTTATGTGATATCAAATCCACAGATACTACCGGTCAAACAAACGGTATTGATTACGGAGCTCCTATGTCTGGAACAGCTCAACTGGTAACAATGGAAGGCCTGCACAAGTTGATATCTCAAGGAATCTTACCTGATTATAAAAGTAAAACAGGAAGCAATTCTTCCAGTTAGCCTCTGCCACAAATTACTTTGGCTATGAATTGAAGTAAAATTAGAAATTCCCATACAATATGACGATGTTTAATGTAATATAAATCATATTCCAAACGTTCTTCTGATGTAGGTTCTGTCATATTAATCTGCTGCCATCCGCACCAGCCGGGACGTACCCAGTTTCGGCATTCCCAGAATGGAACTTTTTCCCGATTTTCATAATAGACTTCTTCTCTTACCGGACGCGGTCCAACAATACTCATCTCGCCTCTCAAAACGTTAATCATTTGAGGAAGTTCATCTATATGGAATTTTCTCAAAAATTTACAGAATGGCATAATTCTTTTATCATCGGCATGGACTTGGTCGATATCTTCGTCAAAATCTTCTTCAACTTTGTCTTGATACATTGTTCTAAATTTTATCATCTTAAAAGGTTTACCAAATTTGCCGATTCTTGTTTGTGTAAAGAATATAGGTCCAAAATCAGAAAATTTTATAATAACCATTGCAATTATTGATAATGGAATTGTAACAAGCATGATTGCAATAGAAGATATGATATCGCAAAATCTTTTTATATAAGTGAATAGTAACGCTTTCTTTTTTACGCAAGCGTAGAACAACCAGTTAACTGTCATTTTTGATACAAGATATTTATGTGTGATTTTTTCATAAAACTTAGGCATTCTCCATACCTTAACCCCCAGAGGTATGCCTTTTATAAGATCTGTTAAAATAACAGAATCCATTCGGGATTTTACAGCAACTATTACAATTTTTACGTTGTTATCTTTAATAACCGCTTCCGAATCACATGTCAATCCAAGTATTGGAATCGTGGAGTCTTCGTCTTCAATAGTATTCATATTATCATCAAGAAAACCAACAACCTTGAGTTTAAGTGCAGGTCTTGCCTGAATTTCTTCTGCAATAAGTTTTCCATCCTGACCTGCTCCAACTATTAAAACATTTTTTGTTGATTTAAAACATTTTGTATATGTAAGCTGTACAATACGTATAAATAATATTCCAGAAAATACGCATACTGCATTTATAATAAGCAAAAGTACTGTCAAAATGTTAAAATTGATAAGACAAATTGGAATTCCTGCAATAACTGTAGAAATAGTAACTCCTTCAAATAGCATATAAAGATTTTTCGGTCTATAAGTTTTTATCTTATATAAACCTTTAAGGTTAAGAACAAGCATTGTAACAACAAGAAACCATAAAGCAACATACAAAAGTATTGTATGCGGAATAAAACTTATAAATGTATACATGGCAGCAAGTGCAATAATAAAAGCATCTATAATCGACAGTATATATACGGATTTAGAAATTGCAGGCATAAACTCTCCTTGAATAAAAGACTCATTATAACTATCTTATTATAACACATTCGGGCTAATTTTAACAGGAGTAATAAAAAAAAAGAACCGCATTAGCGGTTCTTTTTAATGGTACCCCCAAGCGAATTCGAATCGCTGTCTACACCGTGAAAGGGTGTTGTCCTAGGCCTCTAGACGATGGGGGCTCGTGACAATTTATATAGTATCAAATCAATTTTTCATGTCAAGGGGGTAAATTAAAGGAAGAATGTTAGATTGTATTTTTGTTGCAAAAAAAATCATTTAGTCCTAATATATAACTAGAATTGAGGTTATTATGATTAATAGAAAATCACGCGACGAAATTAAGAGAATGCGACATGCCGGACATATTGTAGCTCTTGTGCATAAGAAAATGAGAGAGGTTGTTGAGCCGGGTATATCAACAAAAGAATTAGATAGTATTGCTATGAAAATTATTAAAGAGAATAAAGCAACACCTACTTTTCTTGGTTACAGCGGTTTTCCGGCCTGCATTTGTGCTTCTATAAACGAAAAAGTTGTTCACGGCATTCCTTCTGAAACCGAAATTCTAAAAGAAGGCGATATTATAGCTATAGACGTTGGTGCAACATATGGCGGTATGGTTGGTGATAGTGCATGGTCTTATGCTGTCGGAAATATTTCTGAGGAAAAAAAGCTTCTTATGAAAGCTACAGAAGAAGCTTTAATGGCAGGTATTTCAAAAATGAGAGCAGGAAATGTTCTTGATGATATATCCGGAGCCGTTGAGGATGTGGCAAATAGTTATAAAATGGGTATCGTAAGACAATATGGCGGACACGGAGTCGGTCATGTAATGCATGAAGACCCATTTCTATTTAATTACAGAGTAGGAGATCAAACTCTTATAAAATCGGGCATGGTTATAGCAATAGAACCGATGTTAAATCTTGGTTGCGATGAGGTTGTAGTACTTGACGATAAATGGTCTGTTGTCACTAAAGACGGAAAACCATCTGCGCATTTTGAACATACTGTTCTGGCAACAGATGGCGATCCAATTCTTATGACAACATTGATGGATTAATTTTAATTAAATAATCCTATAAACCAGTCTGCAAGCTTTTCAAAATCGCTTTTGCAATTTTCTTTCAGCTCTGCTGCTTCACGTTGTTTTTCCGCCAGTCGGGCTGCTTCTTTCTGCTTACGTTTTGCAGCATTTGCAGCTTCTTGGTCTAGACGAACTTGTTTTTCCTGTTCAGTTTCTACATCAAAACGAAGGACAGCTCCATCATCACAAACTATTGTTGTAACTCCTGCAGAAGCATCACGACGTACACCTTTTACACCATTCTTACCTATTAATGTATCTGCTTTTAAAAGATCTTTATCGCTGATGTCCTCGTCATTACCATCAAGTTTTCTAAGCGCATCAAATATTGCATATCTCTTTGTATTTAAATCAAGAGTGCCAAGCTTACCGCTTTTTGACCCATTACTGTATATTCGTTCTGCAAATCCATTTCTGCCGTTTTTTACTTCTGCACGTATATCACCTTCATGTCCCATTTCTCGTCGCGTAAAGTTCGTAATTTCTGTATTTCTAGAAAATTTAACTTCAAAATTTTTGTACTCATTTGCACTGGTTACTCTTAATGTTCCGCCTGTTGTCATATAAATCTCCTT
>UNSK01000098.1 GCA_900552525.1 Candidatus Gastranaerophilales bacterium
GTTTGATAGCAGGATTTAATGTGTATAACTCTCAAAAGTCGGATGTGATGTCTGAGTTGGCTTTGGCTAATGTGGAAGCATTGGCTAGTAATGGTGAAAGTGAAGGAATAAATTGGAGAGGATACTACTTAGACATCGATAATAGTTGCTGTAAAATAGGACGTTATTCTGATGAATGTTCTGGAAAATATACTACCTGTGGAGATTAATTAATATATAAAAGAATATGAAGAAATATAATTGGATTATATACTTTTTTATTTTATTGCCATCTTGTATTGGTATTAAAAATCAGAATAGTGTGGAAATAGATTTAAGTAAGACTGTTCCTTCCATTAAATATTCCACGTTTGTGAAAAATATAGAATATGTGGATTTGCATTTGAATGACAGTTTACCAATATATGGAGTTGAAAATCTTTATTTAGACGAAAACAAAATATTTATCAAAGACCGGAAATCGGAAGGTATTCTTATTTTTGATGCTATCACAGGTAAACTTTTAAAGCGGATAACCCAATATAAGGAAGGACCGGAAGAAATCAAGATAATTGGAGCTTTTTGTTTGGATACCTATAATAAACAGCTCTGTATTTTCGATAAAGGTGATATGAAAATAAAATTGTATGATTATTCAGGCGATTATATTTCTTCGTATGTTGTTTCAGACTTTTTTATAGATATGGCCAAATTGGATAAAAATAGTATGACTTATTTTTATCCAATTTATACTGATAATGAGCAAAAGGAAGGTATTTGGACTTTAAATTCTTTAGATAAGACAGTTATACATTTAGATTCTAGTATAACAGAAAATTGCCGACTACATTATTTCCCAATGTTATATAATAACAATGGTTCTATGGTTTATTATTATGATAGAAACCGGGATAAACTTTCATTAGTGACATTTGACAAAATGGAGAATATGTATAGTTTTGATATACGTCAAAGAATTCCAATTGAAAAGATGGGTTTAAAAGATATTACTCCCCAAATACTGGATGGTTATTCCATTCTACATAATTTTGCCTGTTCGGAAAATTATTTGTTACTTTCTTTTCAAACTTTTGATAAGCAGAATATAGCAAAGAAAAATATAAAATGGGTTCTATTGGATAGAAAAACTGAAGAAATAATTATTTCGGAACATTTAGACAACGATATGGCACAAGAGGTTATAGACAATCATCTTCTTTTTTATTTAGATGATCATACATGGATTAAAGTAGATGATATGACCAATGACTACTTAATAAGATTACAATTATTACATTTAAAATAATACCTTTGCAGTTCATGTTGTATTAGGTGGCATTAAGGAAGTAGGTGCTTATTGTGGCTATTTTATAGACACAAAAGGTAGCGGTATAAAAGTCTATTACAAATAGAGAAGAACGAGAAAGGGAAAAATAAACTTTTCCTCTGTTGTTTATATATTCTTCTAGGCAAGGTGATTTTTATGCGATATCGCAGTCTGAAGATTTAGACTATAACATTATAGTTCTTAATTTGGATTGATCAATGAAAGCAGACGATAAAGGAGAATTCTCTTCTGCAATTAGCAAATGGATTGTTTGTTTTTTTGCGGTGGAGTTCTTTCCGACAAAAGATGAAAACAAGATTAATTAATCATCGAAAAAACAAAAAGAGATGAAAAAGAATGTTTTGAAAGCAACACTGGTTGCTGCATTCGGTTTGATAGCAGGATTTAATGTGTATAACTCTCAGAAGTCGGATGTGATGTCTGACTTGGCTTTGGCGAATGTGGAAGCATTGGCTACCGGAGAAGACGATTGGTCATACCGTTTATTTCCGTGTGCACACAAACCTTGGAACGAATGTGTTTTAAGTACAGATACACGTCGTGATCCCTGTTCTTCATCGTCTTATTGCTAAAAAATAAAGCCAAAGGGATATTAAAACTTAATAAAGATGGTTTGAATATTCTTTTGGCTTAAATTAAATTTATTATGAGATTATTTTTTTTAATATTTCTAGCCATGGTAAGTTGTGATCATCAGCGTACCACACAACCCCATCATATAAAAGATTCTCTTGCATATGATATAGAGTCAATCAAGATAATTCCTTCTAATGATATTTTAGAACTTAAATCCTACCATATAACTTCTCCTTTTAGTTGTCAAAATATAGATGGAATTATCGCATATAATTATCGTTTACATTCATTAGACTTAATAGATTTATATAATCACAAAGAGATATCATCTATACCATTACAAAGAGAAGGGCCTGATGGAATACCAGGAAGAGTAGCTGGAATATTTCCTTTATCAAAAGATTCTATTTGGGTTTATGATGGAATTTATATGTATCTATTAAATAGTGCGGGTAGAGTAAACGAAAAAATTACTTTAGAGGATAGAGAATCTTTAATTATAAATACTAATTACGCTATGAATACAGCTAAGTTCTCTTATAACCCAAAACGACATTCATTGTTGTATTTAACTAGAAAAGACGATTTTATAGTAGAAGAATATGATATAAAAAAAAGAAAAATAATTAAGACATACCCACTTTCATATTCAATAATAAATCCAAAAGGATCTTTGCTATATGCAGATATGGATGCACCTAATGTTAATTTTGTAGACAATAAAATAATCTATAATTATCCATACGAATCTACAATATATCTATTAGACATGGATTCCGGAAAACAATTATTGATAGATGCCCCAAGTTGCTATACTTCAAATAAAGCACAGACGTGCAATGCTAATGGGTATTCAATTTGGGAGAGACACCGAATCGAAAATGTACACTTTTACGATATTATGTATTTACCGGAATGTAAAACATATATTCGATTACACATAGGTGGAATTGATTTTTCAGAAAAAGAGTCTGTGCAAACATTACTTGATAGTAGACCTATTTACATGATGGCTTTTGATAAAGATTTTAATATTATGGGCGAAAGTAAACTAGCAGGAAAACGATATAGTTGCTTTACAGGATGGTGTGCATTGAAAAATTCTGTATTGTTATTCAATGAAAACAGCTTATCGGATTCCATTAGTTATGAAACCTTGAATGTAGATATTATCAGCTCCATTAGAGGTCTTTAATATCCTCTATGATTAAATGCACTGTAGGGGAAGTAGAGTTGGAAAAGTATTAAATTCGAGTATGCTCAATAAATAAAGTTTAATTTAGAGAAACCCTGCCTAGAGTCTTGGGTTTCTCCTTTAAAGAAAAGAGGATTAGTCCGATGCAAACTTAATGGAAATAATCAGAATCTGCAAGTCATGTA
>UNSK01000099.1 GCA_900552525.1 Candidatus Gastranaerophilales bacterium
ATGATGAGGAATTTAAAGTTCTCAAACAATATGATCTGGTAGACAAAAATTGGAAAGACATCTTTACAAAATACCCGACAGATATACTTATGCCTTATAAAGAATCCGGTACATATACTATACTTAAACAGGAGCCGGACTGGGTACATATTTTTGACGGCAGAATCTGCGGAATTTTTGTAAAAAAAGGAAAAGAAAAATTCTCATACTTTGAACCTGAATACGATATGAATTACTACAGAAAAACAATGTTTAAACATGGAGATTTTACAAATGACTAACCCGTTAAAGTATACATGTCTTTTCGGCGGAGGAGCAATTCGCGGTATGGCCTATATTGGAACCATACGAGCACTGGAAGAGCTTGGCATCGAATACGATATAATTGGTGGATCTTCAGTGGGCTCTATTATTGCTGCTCTTGTTGCCTGCGGATACAAATCATATGAGCTTGAAAATTTGTTTATGAAGGTAAATTTTGATTTATTCAAAGATATCCATCTGGGATTTGGAAAGGCTTTTGCTATAAGTAAAGGGGAAATTTTCCTTGATTGGCTTAATGAACTGCTAGCCAAAAAAGTTGTAAATGTTAAAAGAAAAAATGTTACTTTTAAAGATATAGAAAAAAAGCTGGTTATTATAACAACTAATCTGACCAAATTTTGTACACAGGAATTTTCTGACACTGAAACTCCTGATTTTGAAATAGCTCAGGCTATTAAAATTTCATCAAGCATGCCCGGACTTATGGCTCCATACAAATACAATGACTCATTCCTTGTAGATGGAGATTTACAAAAAGCCTCACCTATGTGGAGGCTTTCTGAAACACTTAAAAATTCAGAGAGCAGAATTCTTGAATTTAGGCTTGAAGGTGATTATAACAAAGATGAAAAAAATCCGATTTCATTTATCAACACTATTTATAGCTGTGTTACAGATATCGCAACTGATTTTGTAACAGAATTATACGGAAGCAATGACCGCTTTGACTGCATTAGAATAAATACAGGTGATATTTTCTTTGCGGATTTTAATCTAAACAAAGACGAACGCCGAAAGCTAATAGATATTGGCTATAACCAGACAATGGACTACTTTAAAAAAGTTTTACCGGAAAAGAAGCAAAAATTAGTAGAAGTTTATTCTCTAATACTTACCTACCTAAAAAAAGCACAAAAAGGAGTAAAAAGTAATAACGTCGAAGAAACGCAATGGTGGTTTGGTGATATATTTACAACGATGTGCGAAAACAAAGAGATTATTGACCCTGTTATTTATAAAAAGATTGTAGACTTAAAAAATGATCTTGTGAAAGGCACATCAACAGTTCTGTTTTTCCACACTTGCTTTAAAGGTGCAAAAAGGCTTGATGCACAGATTCGTGATGTAATTTTAGCCGTAAATACACGGATTGCAGACTTAAAACTTTATTTACAGCTTAGCGCAGAACTACAAACTTCCACGAAGTGACTCGGAATTATAATAACTGTATTGCTATAGCGGGTGTTTGGTTTGCAGTTGCAAGAAGTGTGGCAGATGCCTGCTGGAGAATCTGCTGTCTGATATATTCACTTGAAACTTCCGCGATATCAGCATCTCGAATTGTTGATTGCATTGAGATTAAATTATCCTGTTTCGTGTTAATCTCTTCCAAAACACTCAAAAGTCTATTCTGCACAGAACCGATTTGTACCTGACGTTCAGATAGTATATTAAAAACTTTATCAATTTGAGATATAGATTTTTCATCTTCTATACAGCCTAATATAGAATCAATTAAAGAAATGTCTGAAACACCTAAAGCTATTGAGATATTTGAAGCATTTGAAGAATTTATTCCTACTTGAATATTAGTTATTCGCTCAAGAAACACTCCCAGTATTGAACTTAATTTTGCAGTTTCTGCTCCATATCCAATTTCTGCAACTCCTTCATTATCTCCTTTATTATACATAACATTTGTTATTGTTGTACCATTTGCTCGTCCAACAATTGTTCCGGCTCTATCCGCCCCTGTCACAAATCCATAACTCGAACAATTTTCAATTTTTCCATAATTAGTATTTGCATAACCTACTAACCCTCCAGCATAATATCCAGATGCTGTTACATCCCCTTCTGCAAAACAATTTAATGTGGTGTGTGAACTAACCCCAATAAGACCACCGACACTTTCGTTCCCGAACACATCACCAAGTGCATAAGAATTCTTAACTGTAACCTTAGAATCCCCTATTAAACCACCGACATCCTTGTACCCTCTAACATCCACATCAGTCCAGCAAGAATCTACATTAGTATAAGCAAGAGAACCTGCTATGCCGCCACACCTGTTTCCATTTGATTTAATGCTGCCGTCCTTAACATAGCAATTTATCAAACCATTCATTTGCCCCTGTCCTACAATACCTCCTGTATCATTTTTACCAGTAATATCGACATTTTCTAATCCAAGATTTCTGACTTCGACATGCGCCCCTCCTATCAAAGCAACATTTGCTTCATTAGGACGATTAATATAAAGGTTTCTTATAACATACCCGTTCCCGTTTACCATACCTTTGAAACCGCCATACTTAGCTATAGGTTCAAAACCTTCGCCTGTTGAATATGCTGACATATCTATATCATTTGCCAGAACAAAACGTCCGCCTTTTATTTGACTATTGTTTGACATTTTAGACAGTTTAACAAGTTCTTCCGCTGTTGATATTGAATATTCACCGGATGAAATAATCGCATCCTCTGCTACATCCGAAAGTTTTATCATTTTAGAAGTATCAACTTTTACAACCTCTTTTATAAATGTTCCGTCTTTTGATTTTATTGATTTTACATCTGCTCCAGCACCATCTGGAATATCAGTTATAGACTCCAACAATTTTATACCGTTATATGTTGTATTATCTTTTATACGATATAACTCAGAAATAATAGAAGCTGCTTCTGCATTTAAAGCTGCAAGAGATGCTGTATCATAGGTTTTATTACCAGCTGTTAATGCAAGAGAACGCAAACGAGATACTAAGCTTTCCATGGTAGAAAGTGTATCAGATGCGGTTGTAAGCATATCTAAAGCTTGCAAAGTATTATCTTGAGCTACCTGATACCCGCTGATTTTAGTTGATAAGTGCGTATTTATTGAAAAATTAGCAGCATTATCTTTTGCGCGGTTAATTTTAAAACCCGTTGTCATGCGCTCGATTGCTGTATTTAATCCTTTGGTTGATGATTTTAAGCTGGATTGAACTATTAAGCTTGATAGATTGGTGTTAATTT
>UNSK01000100.1 GCA_900552525.1 Candidatus Gastranaerophilales bacterium
TAACCGGAGCTTTTTTTTGATTATCTTTCCATTGGTGCACCTATACGGTGTACTCTTATGAAATTTGTTCGACCTGTTATTAATTTTGGTATTGAACCTATGATAATTATTCTTTCGCCCTTTTTATAATCAGTTCTTGTAAGAATATATTCATCAATTTTTTCTAATAAATCAGCGTCAAGAACAGTATCCCATTGTTTATAATCGGCTACAATGTCC
Source organism: Candidatus Gastranaerophilales bacterium (assembly GCA_900552525.1). Classification (GTDB taxonomy): domain Bacteria; phylum Cyanobacteriota; class Vampirovibrionia; order Gastranaerophilales; family Gastranaerophilaceae; genus CAG-196. The sequence continues at coordinate 220 of UNSK01000100.1, forward strand.
CAGTACAGACTTAAACGTCTGCAGGTTGATTCCATATCAGATATGGCAATAACAGGAACAGTAGGCCTTAATTTTGATAGTAATTTCGGAGTATAACCTGTGTGAGTGAACGCAAGTATTGCTTTTGCATTTAAATCTTGTGCCATCTTGACAGCTGCATTTGATATAGCCTGTGGAGAAAGATCGTATTTGTCATTCATTTCCAAATCGAGATTTGAAAGACAGAAATTGCAGTCTTCTACATTAGTTGCAATCTTTCTCATCATTTTTACTGCTTCGACAGGATGTTTACCCATTGCTGTTTCTCCGGATAACATTATTGCATCCGTGCCGTCCAGAATTGCATTTGCAACGTCACTTGCTTCTGCTCTTGTTGGTATAGGATTTTCAATCATAGATTCAAGCATTTGTGTTGCTACTATACAAACTTTTCTTTCACGGATAGTCTGGTCAACGATGTATTTTTGTACAATAGGAACTTCTTCCGGTGACATTTCAATGCCTAAATCACCTCTGGCAACCATAATACCATCTGTAACCTTTAAAATCTCTTCCAGATTTTCAACTGCCTGAGGTTTTTCAATTTTGGCAATTACTGGTATGTTTCCGCCGTAATCTTTAATGTACTTTTTGGCAAGTTCTATATCCTTTGCTTCTCTTACAAAAGATAAAGCCACGTAATCAGCATCATATTCTACTGCAAAACGAATGTATTCAACATCTCTTTCTGTAACAGCGCTTAAGCTGGCTGTTGCTCCAGGAAGGTTAATTCCCTTTCTAGGTTTAATCAGTTTGCCATATAAAACTTTAGCATGGACCTGATGGTTACTTACTCCTGTAACTACAAGTCCAATATTTCCGTCATCAAGAAGTATTTTATCGCCGGATTTAACATCATCTGCAATTCCTTCATAGTCGACCGGAAGAATATCTGGATTATTAACCTCATCAGTAGCTTCAAGTATAATCTCCTGACCTTCTTTTATTTCAATAGGATTTGGTATATTACCTACTCTTATCTTAGGGCCCTGTAGGTCAATTAGAATAGGTATATATTTGCCTGTTTCTTGGGAAATTTTTCTTATAATTTCAATATTTGCAGCATGACCTTCTTCTGTTCCATGTGAAGTATTAAGTCTAAACATTGAGGCTCCTGCATCAACAAGCTGAGAAATCATCTCATAATTTGAAGTTGAAGGGCCGAGTGTAGCTACAATTTTAGTTTTTTCTCTCTTGATTTTAGAATCCATTTTACTATTGTCCTTCTGCTAATGTGTCTTCATTCAAGTCTATTATATAACAAGAAAAACGACCGTTGTAATTCAGCCGGTCGTTTATACTTTTATTTTTCACTTGATTCGGTTAATGTTTTTAAAATAGTATAAGAAGCATCCCAGCCGCTCAAACCGCCGGTAGCTTTATATTGTGCAATATTTTTAGCTCTTAATGCTTTGTTTTTTGCCTGCTCTTTATTAAACTTATCAAGCTTCTTTTTATTGGAATTTCTGTCTGCTACTATTGGATCAGCATATGTTAAAAATGCTCTATACTCTTGACATCCATATCCGGCTTTAACTTTAGATGGGTAATTGTAAGTTAGATAATCATAAATATTCATTGCTCTTTCTGAGTTAGCAGGTTTTCCTTGAAGAATTTCAAGTGTGCTTCCTGGCATTTTTGTTACTACTACAATCATTGCAAGCGGGTTATAACCGGCTTGAATCATCAAGTCAACCCCTGTAATATCTGCAGCTTTGTTATCACTAAGGCTTGTTTTGTTAGAAACATATTCACTGTTAGCCGCAGTAGTTATTATATTGTCAGAGCTTAAGTTACTTGTAATTGCATTTTTTGCAATTTTTCTAAAATTATCTTTTGCCGATTTGCCGTTAATTATTTGTCCAATTTCGTGTGAAATAACAGCTGCTACTTCAGTGTCTGTTCCAGCATATGTTAAATCAGTACTAGAAATTTGAACAATATTGGTTGTAGAAGTATTAGTATTATCTGCCGCTCCATTTACAACTTTGAATGTTGTTTTAGCTGGCAGGTTATTTTTTGTAATAATAGTTTTGCCAACGGCAGCAACTCTGTCAGCAGCAACCCAGGTAGCTGCTTGAGCAGGCATAATCATCAATGCTGCTGCAAAAATTGTAACGAAAATTTTTTGCATAAATCCTCCTTATTAATTAAAAAGTTCTTTTTCTATTATTTCACAAATAATATGCCCGACAGCTATATGCATTTCTTGTATATTATTTGTAATATCTGAAGGAACCTTGATAGTGACTTTAGCTTTATATTTAATAGAACCGCCGTCGGCTCCGGTTAGTGCTATTGTTGTTAATCCCAATTCGTTAGCTCTTTCAACAGCTCTAACAACATTAATACTCTTACCACTCGTGGAGAGAGCAAAAAGTACATCGCCTTTTTTTCCAAATGCTTCTACTTGACGTTCAAATATATAATCAAAAGCAAGGTCATTTGCAGCGGCTGTAAGTACAGAGGTATTTGTTGTAAGAGCTATTGCCTCTAGTGCAGCACGCTCTTTTTTATATTTGCATACAAGTTCTGCAGCAAGGTGTTGTGAATCCGCCGCAGATCCTCCATTTCCACAGAAAAGGATTTTGTTTCCGTTTTTTAAAGCCTGAATACAAATATTTGCGGCCTCATTAATAACAGGTGCATGAGCTTTAAGCTGTATAAAGTTTAAGGATAGTTTTTCAAATTCTTCTTCTATGTGGCTTATCATTTTCACCTGCTCTCTTAATTTTTATATAATAGTAGCACAAAATTAAATAATATTTTACTTAACCTTGTAATTATAATATAATCAAAATATTAA
>UNSK01000101.1 GCA_900552525.1 Candidatus Gastranaerophilales bacterium
GTTCTCTTTTTCTTCTTGCCATAAAAAATCAGCCTCCTGTGTTATTTTTATTATACCACAGTTGACTGACTTTTTACAGACTTTTTTTCAGAGGGTCCAATAAGAATTTTGACTTGTTAATGCAATATTCCCCAAAAATCAAAGTAGCCATACTGAATGAGGATAAGGAAGTAATAAGTGTTTCTGATGTCGGAACAATAAAAAAAGCTAAGGGTTATTTGACTGGAGGTATTATTTATAACATTAGCAGCAATAATCTAAAAATTGATTACTATACTCCTAATAATAACACGTTTGGTATTATCGTTTTCGTCTTTATATGTGCTACTATAATTATATTTATCACACTTATAATTAAAAACATTGTAAAGCGAAGAAAGAGTATAATGTACCCTAGAAACTGAACACAAAATTGCCAAAACATCGTGACAGTGGTATAATAAAAGAAAGAAACAGGAGGACACGATAATGGCGAAGAGGAACACATACACACCAGAGTACAAGGCAAAAATCGTAATAGAAATACTGGAGGGAGAGCAGACGATCAGCGAGATAGCAAGTCGTGAAGGAATCAACGTCAATCAGCTGAAAAATTGGAAAAAGGAATTTCTTGAGAATGCATCCCGTGCCTTTAATGGTTCAAAATCAGAAAAGGAAGCAAAAAGAGCAGCTGAGAACTCAAAAAAGCGGGAAGAAAAGCTTATGCAGAAAATCGGTCACCTGACAGTTCAGGTGGACTGGCTCAAAAAAAAATCTGAAGAAGTGCTCGGACCTGACTGGAAGGAAAAGTCTGGTTATGAAGAATGATAGGCTGAACATTAAGGAACAGTGTGAACTGCTTGAAATCAACCGCACTTCGATGTACTATCAGCCTGTTGAACCGGCAGAAAAAGCCTTGGAGCGTGAGGAATACATCAAATCACGTATTGACTACTGGCACACAAAATTCTGCTACATTGGTCATCGGAAAATCAAAGAAAAGCTTGTACAGGAAGACGGGATTGCAATCGGCAGAAAGCTTGTCAGACGTTATATGGCGGAAATGAATATCTGTCCGGTTTATCCGAAATCCAATCTTTCAAAGCCCGGAAAGAACAGTTTAAAATTTCCGTATCTGCTGAAAAATCTAAAAATTGACCGACCAAATCAGGTATGGTCAATTGACATCACCTATATCAAAATGGGGCGCAGCCATATGTATCTGACAGCGATTATTGATTGGTACAGCGGTTTTATCGTGGGCTATGAATTGTCTGATACGCTGGATACTGCACCGGTTTTAGCAGCAGTCACAAATGCCATGGAACAATACGGCAATCCTGAAATTATCAATTCTGATCAGGGCAGCCAGTTTACAAGCAATGACTATATTGAATTTCTGAAAGCGAAGAATATCCGCCAGAGTATGGACGGAAAAGCTAGATGGGTGGATAATGTGGTAATTGAACGCTGGTTTCGCAGCTTGAAAACGGAGTTGATTTATATCAATGAATACAGCAATCCCAGAGAGCTGCGGCAGCAGATTGGTAGTTACATCAAGGATTACAACAACGAAAGACCCCATCAGGCGCTTGGCTACAAGTTGCCTGTGCAGGTTTACCAAGCCAAGTCTGTATGCAATGCTGCATAAATTTTGCTTACGTTTTTTGGATGGCTATACAAGGTTTTCGCTGTCACGATAATTTTTTTCATTTGTGTCTTGACAAGGGGGACATTATAGAGACCTTCATTCAATTATAGAACTTAATACAAAATTTGACGTGTAGCGTGGGTAAAATTACTATTTTATTAGACAATTTCAGTAGTTATTATACGTACAATGTATCATTATAAAAAATAAGAAGATATTGATAATAATCTGAAAAAACAACCAGTAAACCACTAACGCTACAGAATCTTACTATGGTAATTATACTATGTTAAATATTGTTAAGATTTTTGGGGGTCAGGAAGCGATACCGCAATAATTGTGGTATCGCTTTATTTTTATAAACAAATAACGATTCACTTTTTATAGATTACTCAAAATTAAAAGAAGTTATAATGTTCTTATCTTGATCCTTCTGATGATATATTAACAAATTATTAAAGCAGATGAGTTTTTAAGTCAAGAAATGTCATTTGACGCAAAACTATTGAAAAAAACAATTTAGACACGCTATACTAAAAGCGAGGTGATGAGTGATGATTTCAAAACTCGCAAAAGGTATGGCGTGTTTTTTTTCCGACAATAAAATTATAGCGGCGGAAGATTCCGAAGTTTATGCATATGGAATAGAGTTACTGTTATCCACAATTTTCAATTTGGTTGTAGCTATTATTATTGCTTTAATTTCTAATGAATTTATACCCTGCTTTTTCAATTTAACAGCGTTTGTTACGATAAGAATGTATGCTGGAGGATATCATGCTGATACGCATTGGGGATGTATGCTTACACTTGTTTGTGTGCTTTCTGTTTTTATTTTATCAATAAAAACTATTAGTATAACTACTATGAGTATATTATCGCCGATCTTATGGATTTTATCAGCAATAATATTATTTAGATTTGCACCGGTTGAACATCCGAACAAACCTATTTCAGAAAAAAAGAAGATGAAGTTAAGAAAAAAATCTTTGATTTCATTTTTTGTATGGACAATATTCTGCATAATATTTTATTTTTTTAAATCAGAAATATGTTTTTATTCAGTAACGGGAATATTTACATTAAATTGTGCGATGATTGCAGAGAAAATAAGACTACATATGAAATCGTAATAATACGTTAATTCTCAGTGCGATCTATGGCATAACGACATTAGTAACAGGTCAAGCCT
>UNSK01000102.1 GCA_900552525.1 Candidatus Gastranaerophilales bacterium
TGGCGGGGCAATAAATTGCCCCGCCACTTTACAAATTAGAATTAATCCTTTTTCTTTGCAGGGATTCTCATTGCATAGAAAGAACGAATTACATAAACAAGAGCAATTACCAGAATTACCGCTCCGGCAATCTTAGCATGAGCCTTGAATGCAGGATTGATAGCAATTTCCATTGCCAGCAAACCAAACAGAGTCGTAAATTTGATAATCGGGTTCATAGCAACTGATGAAGTATCCTTGAAAGGGTCCCCCACTGTATCACCAACGACTGTAGCTGCGTGGAGTTCAGTTCCTTTTTCATTCATATCAACTTCAACAATCTTCTTTGCATTATCCCAGCATCCGCCGGCGTTTGCCATAAATACAGCCTGAAATAGGCCAAATACAGCAATTGCAATCAGATAGCTTACAAAGAATGATACAGGTGCTGCATTATCACCAACAGGGGCAGATAAGCATGCTAGAGCCAGAGCAAAGCCAAACAAGGCTATAAATATATTATACATACCTTTCTGAGCATATTGGGTACAAATCTTTACTACTTCTTTTGAGTTAGCAAGATTAGCACACTTATCATCAGCTTCACCAAGTTTAATATTATTCTTAATAAATTCTGTTGCAGAGTAAGCACCTGTTGTTACAGCCTGCATGGAAGCTCCTGAGAACCAGTAGATAACGGCTCCGCCCGCTATAAATCCTAGCAGTGTATACGGATTTAACAGGTTCAAAATCATCTCTGGCTGAATTCCAAGAGTTTCCTTAATTACAAGAATTAATGAGAATATCATGGTTGTAGCACCAACTACAGCTGTACCAATTAATACCGGTTTTGAAGTAGCTTTGAATGTATTGCCTGCACCGTCATTTTCTTCCAAGTATGTCTTTGCATTCTCAAAATCGGGTTTGAAGCCGTAATATTTTTCAATACCTTCTGCAACATTAGGAATTTCTTCAATTAACGACAGTTCATATACTGATTGAGCATTGTCCGTTACAGGACCATAACTATCTACAGCAATTGTTACAGGCCCCATACCAAGGAAACCAAATGCTACAAGACCAAATGCAAATACTGAAGGATAAATCATCACTTCGTTTGGAATATACTGACTTGCAAAATAAGCCAATCCCATAAGAAGAACAACAATTGCACCAATCCAGAAGCCAGAGAAGTTGCCTGATACTATACCTGAAAGTATTGTAAGTGATGCACCACCTTCTTTAGAAGCAACTACTACCTCGTGGGTATGTTTTGCTTTAGGACTTGTAAACACCTTAGTAGCTTCCGGAATGAGAGCTGCACCCAACGTTCCGCAAGAAATTATTATTGAAAGCACAAGCCATAAGTTTTCACCCATTTCGCTTAATAGATAATAACTTACACCGAAAGTCATTATGATTGATAAGATTGAAGTTATCCATACAAGACTTGTAAGCGGCGCTTCAAAATCAAATTTCTTTTCAGGTACTGCAAACATTTTTGTAATAGCACCATTAATCCAGTATGCAATTACAGATGTAATAATCATTAAGAATCTCATCGTGAAAATCCAGGCAAGTAATTGCACCTGAAAATCTTTAAATACACCTAACAGAATGAAACTAACCAGAGCAACTCCTGTTACACCATAAGTTTCAAACCCGTCAGCAGTAGGTCCGATAGAATCTCCGGCATTATCCCCTGTGCAGTCTGCAATAACACCAGGGTTACGAGGATCATCTTCTTTAATACCAAACTGAATTTTCATTAAGTCAGATCCGATATCAGCTATTTTTGTAAAAATACCGCCCGCAACACGAAGTGCAGAAGCACCTAGAGATTCACCTATTGCAAACCCTATAAAACAAGCTCCGGCAAGCTCTCCAGGAACAAATAAAAGTATTACAAGCATCATTATAAGTTCTACTGATACAAGTAAAACACCAATACTCATACCGGCTTTAAGCGGAATGTTTAAAATTTGCAGCGGGTTGCCTTTTAGTGCGGTAAATGCTGTTCTTGAGTTTGCAAGTGTATTCATTCTTATGCCAAACCAGGCAACAAGATATGAACCAAGAATACCTAAAATAGACCATCCTAAAATGATAAGAACAGATTTCAATTCCATTCCTTGCAAATACCAGAAATAAAATGCTATACACAAACCAATTAAAACTTCTAAAGCAATTAAAAACTTACCCTGTTGAACAAGATATGTCTTGCAAGTTTCAAAAATAGTATTGCCTACAGCGTTCATAGCCTCATGAACTTCAACTTTTTTCACCTTTAAAAACTCTATAAGACCGAATATAACACCAATAACAGAAACAATTAACCCTACAACCAGAAGATTGTAACTAAACGGATTTTCTGCTTTGATGTTCGGAACTACAAGAGAGGCCTCTCCGGCAAAAGCCGGTGCCGTTAAAATCATTGCAGTTAGTACTGCAAACAATGATTTTAACATTGATTGTTTTTGTAACATAACTCTCTCCTTTTAATGTTAAAACTCAAACACTAATAAAGGTATTATATAAAATTTGTAGAAATAATACAACCATAATAAGAATATTTAATTTGACAAACCATTATGCTCTTGTTATAAATATATATATTAAAACAAGCGTGGGCATGTGGTGGAATGGTAGACACGCTAGTCTTAGGAACTAGTGCTAACGCGTGGGAGTTCGAGTCTCTTCATGCCCAGTTTAAGAGAAAAGACTATTTTATATAGTCTTTTTTGTTT
>UNSK01000103.1 GCA_900552525.1 Candidatus Gastranaerophilales bacterium
CAGATGTTAAGCTCGGCAACCTTGCAGGCGGTCAGTATGTCGAAAAGGACAAGTACGATGATGTATCAAATCAGCTTGCAAGTGCAAACGCAAATCTTGAGGGGTATGACCCCGACTGGCAGGATAAGGTTAAGCAGGCACAGGCCGGACTATTCTCAAAAGACAAAATTCTCGGCGGTCTCCTTGATTTAAATTGTCAGGCGACTCCCGTAGTAATCTCGGCAGGTCAGTATGATAAAGTAGCGCCTGAACATTCCTTTTTCATGAGTATCTTATATTATTTACTTCAAATTCAGCTTCTGAACGATAATGTTATTCCAATTCTTTGATTCCTACACTTTTCAAATACCGGTAAATTCCGTCATAATATTCTGGTTTTGCAGTCGTGTCAGTTTCATCACCTGTCGGTACAAAAATAACAAATCCCTGTCTTGCCCTCGTCAGGAGGACTCTATAAGCGTTTTTTAAATAAAGGATATTATCTGCAGATTTTATATTTTGCCATTTTGTGCCAACAAATTTCAGATGTTTGAAATCACCATTTTCAAATCTTAAATCTGCATCCCAACAAACAATTGTCCAATCAAGTTCAAGACCTTGAATATCAAATTCTGTTGCAGTTTCCTCTAAATGAAAGGATGAACGAACATCGTTTTTACCGTTTAAAAACCAATTCGTGGCTTCAATTTTATTTTGAACCCATATTCCGTATTTTCTGAGTCTTTTTGCACCGGAGCTTGCAGTAAGCCCATATCTTTGCGATCCTTTTGCCTGACTTCTAACCCATAGTTTTGCTTTGTGTAGATTTCGAGTCACAAAGACAGGATAATCATTGTTAAACTGCTCATACAATCTTTTAGCAGTATCAATATCCACATCAAGAAGAGCCTTTACAAAATTTGAAACATTTTCACTTCTGAATGAACGTAACGAAACGGCTAAGTGCAAATCTTCAATTATGTTTACATTCATATTTTTCGTCATTTCGGCAAAATTATGCCCTTTGGAATATTCATCATCAGTGATTTTATCTGAAACATAAATGTCCCAGTTTGGATAATTATTTCTCAAAGAATCAAACCACCCATAAATACCAGCCGACTCACCCTTATTGATTTCTTGACCGCCACCGATTAAACATATTATTGTTGCCCAGTCATTGTGACGGTTTAATATACTAATCAGGAATTCAGGTTCTGACATATTAAAATCTTCAATATGTTTCTTCTTTTTCATAAAATCAGTCAAATTTTGTTCGTCCCAAGCTCGTTGAGCTTCATCGAAAATTGCAACTTTTTCAACAGGAGGAGTATCAACAGATATTGCGTCATCCCTAAAATGATGAATAATTTGTATAAATTCTTTTACCTTTCTGGAGGCTTCTTTTCTTGAAATATTATTTCTCTTTGCATCATCACGAGCAAGTGCTTCTTGTAAAACATCAACAAGCGGTCCATTGCCCGAGAGAAATACAGCATGCTCATCTTCAGCTATTTTCTGCCTTTCAACAGCTATATTAAGACCTGCAAGAGTTTTTCCTGCACCCGGAACACCTGTAATAAAACAAATTGATTTTCTGTTATGAGCTTTGCTATAATCTATAATTTTATTGATTGCTTTAGTAGTTTGATTAAGATTTTTCGCACTTGCATCATTTCTCGAAATATCTTCAACATTGTGACCGAGATACAAGGCCTGTGCAGCCTCTATAATCGTCGGTGTTGGCATATAAAGTGAGTTAATCCAATCATCAGGTATTATTTCATCCTGAATAAATTTTAAAGAAACTTCTGTTATGTATTTGGCAATTTCGTATTCGTTGCAACAAATCGTTTCTAAAACATTATCTTTTAAAATCCGAATTTCTTGTTTTACGCTGTGAGCCTTAGTGGAAATTAAAATTGGAACTAAAAGTCTGTTATGACTTTCTTTGTGAAAACAACTCAAATCAAAAGCATAGTCAGTTACTTGTTCAATAGCATATGAAGGGTATTTCTTTTCACCAACTTTAAATTCTAACAGAAAGATTATTCCTTTATAAATAACAATATTATCAACTCGATTACCTATTCGTGGAATAGTATATTCAAATATAATATGTCCATCTAAAAACTGAGATAACTCTCGCTTCAAAATTTCAATTTCACTATTCCAAGTATTCTTTTGTAAGTCCTCAGCAGAAAACTGGTCATTCGTTGTTATTTCGCCAAATATACTGTAATTATCTTGATTTAGGAAACTTTGAATGTCATTTGAATAATATGATCGTTTTACCATTATGTATTCCTCATTTAAAATTAGTTATATGATTATCATAACATATATATGTATTATTGTCTATTGATGGTTGAAAATGTCAATGTAATAAAAGATAGATTAAAAAGTTTGGAACCATGCCCGCGGTAATATTTTAAGATTTATAGTCAAGCGTATGTTCATAAACATATTAATTCTACAATAAAACAAGCGACAGCATAATTTCTGTCGCTTGTAATTATCATATATTCTATTTTTTCGGGTTACCCCAACTATTGACATAGAGCCCTGTTTTTCTTAACGCTCACATTCTCGCCCAATTTAGCAGTAAATTTAGATAAAAAAGAAAACAGAGTAGTCAAAAGACTACTCTGTTGTGGCTCCCCCAACTGGGCTCGAACCAGTGACATCATGATTAACAGTCATGCGC
>UNSK01000104.1 GCA_900552525.1 Candidatus Gastranaerophilales bacterium
CCTTGAATTTTAGAAAGGAGGAGCAGTTATGGCAAAAGAAAAAGAGAAAAAAGTAGAATTTGGACAACTAAAGAAAAAGAAAAAATTGTAATTCCAGTAATTGAATTTAAGAAAACGTTACAACAAACATGCAGAGAATATGACATAAGTAGTGGTTTATTAAGCAGATGGATAGAAAAATATAAAGCCGAGGGAATTAGTGGATTAGAAAATAAAAGGAAGCCAGGAAATCCAATGGCAAAATATTTTACTACCAAAAAATTTAATAGTAAGGAAGAAGAATTAGAATACGAAAATATGAGATTAAAAATTGAGAATGAACGATTAAAAAAAGGTTACATTGTGAAAGGAGATGGTTCAATTGTAGTATTCAAGAAATAAAGCAAAAAGAATTTGAAATAATAGAATATTTTAGTAAAAACTATTCCGTAAAATCACTTTGTGAAATAATGAATGTTTCTAGAAGTGGTTATTATAAATGGCTTAAAAATAAAAATATATTGAATCAATATGAATTAAATAGAAAACAATTAGGTGAATTAATATTAGATGTTCATAAAAGAAAACCCAGTTACGGATATCATAGAATAAGAAAAATTATATTAGATGAAACCGGTTGGGTTGTTTCTGATAATCTAGTACATAAGGTATGTAAATCATTAAACATCAAATCTAAAGCTAAACATTATAAATATAAGAAACCTGGAGAAGAATCGATTAAATTTTATAACGCAATAAATGGTAATTGGAAAACAACACGACCATTTGAAAAAATAGTTTCAGACACAACAAAGATATGGTTTAAAAGAAAACCGTATGATTGGACGTTTTATTTAGATGTTTTTAATAATGAGATAGTTGGTTATGATGTTAGGGAATCAATGTATGGTAATGGTATATTAAATCATAAAAATGCCCTAAATTATATGCTGAATGAAAAAATAAAAAGAGGATATAAAGACCTTGATACAATTTTTCACACAGATCAAGGTTCTGTATATTCCTCGGTGTCATTTAACAATATACTTAATTCTTATACTATAACACGTTCAATGTCGCGAGCCGGAACACCAACTGATAATCCAGTTATTGAATCTAAAAATGGTTGGCTCAAAAAAGAAATGTATATTGACTTTGACATAAATAATTATAACACAGTTCAGGAATTTATTGATGATATAGTTTATGATAACAATAATTTACGGCCAAGTTACGCTTTAAATTATAAAACCCCAGTTGAATATAGAAATCAACTAGGATTTAATTAATGTTCTTTTATTGTCTACTTTCTATTGACAAGTTCACTAAAAAGTAATTCTCTTTTAATATATTTATTTTAAGTCACTACTTCCAAAAGGAAAAGGACATAAATCTTTAACTAGATATGTTTCTTTTTCACCATCATTACTATATAAAACTATTTCAGCATCTTTAGAAAAAAATTCGCTTATAGTTTGTCTACATATAAAACAGCATGATGATATTTTAGGACTATCACACATTACATATAGTTTACTAAATTCTCCTTTTTTATAACCGCTGGCAATGGCGGAGGTGATGGCTACTCTTTCGGCACAAATGGTTCCACCATATGAAGCATTTTCAACATTTACTCCTCCAAAGCTTTTTCCATCATTCATTAAACATATACTTGCTACTCTAAAGCCCGAATATGGACTATAACTATTCTTTAACAATCTTTTTAAACTTTCTTCCATTAAAATCCTCCTAGTAAATTAATTATTTTTGGTACAAATATTATTACTCCTACTACTAAAGAAAAGATACACATAAGAAGGACAGAAGAAGCTGCTATATCTTTTACTTCTCCTGCTAACTTATTATATTTTGGACTAACAAGATCAACTAATCTTTCTATTGCTGTATTAATTATTTCACTTACTAATACTAGTCCAATTACTATAATTATGATTATAAATTCTATTTTATCTATCTTAAGAAGATACGATAAAACTAAAGCTATAATACCTAAAAGTATTTCTCTTTTAAAATTATCTTCATTAATATTAATAAATCTTAAACCATCTATACAATTCTTAAAACTATCTTTAAACTTCCGTCTTTTCTTAGTTCGTGAAAGCATATTAGTCTCCTTTATCTATTGATACCGTATTCCTTAAGTAATTCTTCTTGTTTACCAAACATTTCTTTTTCTTCTTCTTCAGTCATATGATCATATCCAAGTAAATGTAATAATCCATGAGTAGCTAAGAAACATACTTCTCTTTTTCTTGAATGATTATATTCTATTGCTTGATCATAAGCTATATCTACTGCTATATAAATATCTCCTAGTAACCTGAAATCTTCATAAACAATATCAGGATTATCTTCTAAAGCAAAAGATATAACATCAGTTACTCTATCTACTTTACGATATTCCTTGTTTATTCTATGAATTTCTTCATTACTTACAAATATTATATTAAATATTGCTGTTTCTATTTCTAATTTTTTTACAACAAATTCCATATATTTTTGTAATTTATCTATTTCTATTATTTCTTTATCTGTTTCATTAAATATTTCAAACATAATTATCCCCCTATCACATCGAAAACATTTATATTAAAAGAATATAACATAACTAAAACTAAAATTATAATTATAAGTATATCTAG
>UNSK01000105.1 GCA_900552525.1 Candidatus Gastranaerophilales bacterium
TTAACACTAATCCCTTTTCCCTTTTTCCGCTTGAGTTTAACTCAAGCTTTTTATTTGTATAAAAAATCAGACAGAAGCAAAAAGCATTCTGTCTGACTGAAACCATCTTATTCAAAAACTATTTTACTAATTCTTTGAAATTCTTACCAGCTGAGAATGCAGGAACTGTTTTAGCAGCAATTTTTAATTCTTTACCAGTTTGCGGGTTTCTGCCAGTTCTAGCAGCTCTCTTACGAGCTTCCCAAGTACCAAAACCAACTAAAGTTACTTTTTTACCTTTAGCAACAGTTTTTTGGATAATTTCTAAAGTTGCAGATAAAACATCAGAAGACACTTTTTGAGAAAGCTTTGTCTTCTTTGAAATTTCTTTCACTAATTCTTCTTTGTTCATGATAAATCTCCTATACACTCTTACTCTCTTATGTGCGCCTCTACTGAGATTTGCACATTTCATACCTCCCATTATACACATTGTTCAGATTTTTGCAAGCATTTTTTCTAAAATTTACAATATTATTACAATTTAGCCCATTTTTTAACGAAAGTTAATAAAACTTTACATTTATTCTTAATTAGCTATAATTAACTTGTAGTGTTTTATGAAAGGAGAAGCTTATGTGGGAACAAGATATTAATATTCATGAGGTTCGTGAAATTCGCACAAGAACGTGTGTTTATTTTGGTTGCGGTGCAATAAACAAAATTAGCGACATTGCCAAAGATTTTAAAGCAAGAGGGTTAGATAAAGTAATCGTTATGAGCGGTAAAAATGCATACAAAGCAACAGGCGCCTGGGCCATTGTAGAAGCTGCATTAAAAGAAAATAGCATAGCTTATATTAATTACGACGGAGTTACACCCAATCCGACAACAACAGCAGTTAATGAAGCAGCTGAAATAGCTAAAGATTTTGGTGCTAAAGCTGTTATTGCAATTGGCGGCGGTTCTCCTACTGATGCAGGAAAATCTGTTGCTATTCTATTGAAATATACAGATAAAAATGCAAATGACATTTATGAATTTAAATTTACTCCAACTGAGGCAGCTCCTATAGTTGCAATAAATCTAACACACGGTACAGGAACTGAAACTAACAGATTTGCAGTTGTAACAATTCCAGAGAAGGATTATAAACCTGCAATCGCTTATGATTGTATTTATCCAACATATGCAATTGATGATCCGGCATTAATGACAAAACTATCACCAAAACAAACAAGATATGTTTCAATTGATGCTGTTAATCACGTTGTAGAAGCTGCTACATCTACAGTTACCTCTCCATACGCAATAACGCTTGCTAGAGAAGTAATTACACTTGTTGCAAAATATTTGCCAAAAGCCATAGAAAATCCTGAAGATCTTGAAGCCCGTTATTTCTTAGCTTATGCAGCAATGATGGGCGGAGTTTGCTTTGACAACGGTCTGCTTCATTATACCCATGCACTTGAACACCCTCTAAGTGCTGTTAAGCATGAATTATCTCACGGATTAGGCCTCGCAATGCTTCTTCCAGCTGTAGTTAAAAATATTTTTACAGCCAAAGCAGAAACACTTAAGTATATTCTTGAACCAATTGCTGGTTGTATAAACACCGCAGAAGAAGCATCTAGTGGAGTTTATGAATGGTTGAAATCCGTTGGTGTACCTTCTAAACTTAAAGATGAAGGCTTTACGGAAGGAGAAATCCCTAATCTGGTAAATCTTGCATTTACAACACCTTCTTTGGACGGATTACTTGCTATTGCTCCAACAAAAGCTACAAAAGAAACTGTTGAAGAAATATATAGAAATTCATTATAAAACATAATTACAAAAGGAACCTCCTTTAAGATATCTTGAAGGAGGTTTTATTTTACAAAATATATTTTTATGAGATAATTATTATAGTTAAGGGCGTTTGGCGCAGTTGGTAGCGCATCTGAACGACATTCAGAGGGTCACAAGTTCGAGTCTTGTAACGCCCATTTACTTTTTATATTCCGGGGCGTTAGCGCAGTTGGTAGCGCACGACACTGGCAGTGTCGGGGTCAGGGGTTCGAATCCCCTACGCTCCAGATTTTATATTTTCAATAAAATCCTTTAGTATAATAGCCTGATTATTTTTAGTATCCTTCGCGGCATAAAGCAATGTTATATTATGACTATTAAGTACCTTTTTTATTTTCTTTATCTTGTCTAAATGTAGTGTTAATTCTTCGCGATATTTTTTAGCAAATTCTTCAAATCGTTCTGGTTTATGGCCAAACCATACTCTGAGTTCTGAACTAGGAGCAATTTCCTTTTCCCAAAAATCAAGTTTTGCTTTATCTTTACTAATTCCTCGAGGCCATAGTCTATCAACAAGAATTCTAACTCCGTCCGTTTTAAAAGGCTTATCATAAATCCGTTTTATGTTAATCTTATGCATAAAATTAGTTTACACATATCATATGTAGTAATTCAATTACCTAAGTAGTAAGGAATGATGAGTATTGCTGCTGCATGTTAGCGATCAGAATATCCATGGAAG